>NZ_JBWKYD010000015.1:0-190974 GCF_059423585.1 Janthinobacterium sp. GW460-12-1-14-LB5
CTTGTCACGTCCGGCCTGGAGAAGGCGGGGTGCCAGCGCAGCGGTCTGATGCAGGGCGGACTATTATTTGCTTTGAATTGTCCCAGGGGACTGCATCGCGTCGAGGAATTCCTTGGGATCAATGTTCCTTGCTTCCGTGGTGTCGCCGCAATTCTTGGCAATCATGGTGCCGAGCGATACGCTGGCATTGCATTTGCGGGCAGCGAGCTTGGGCGCGCCATTTTCAGCTGCAGGTTCGGGGGTGGCACAGCCAGCCAGCGACAATGCAGAAATACTGATTAATAAATAACAAAAATCAGAAAACAATTTCATGCTTATTACCTTTCGTGATGATACACATTCGTTGAAGAGGGTGAGTTGATTGTAGCAAAACATGGCTCATTTGCTATGATATTTTTTTTGGCAATATTGCGAGAGCAGATGGTAGGGTTGTTTGAGTGAAATATCGGCCATCGGTGTGACGCCTTCCTTGATCGGCATGGCGGCGTTGCCCTTGCTGCTAGCCGCCGCTGGCGGTTTCCTCGGGGCGCTATAGAGGGAAGGGGGTGCGTACTGTATAATGGGAGAAAAGTACCTAACTACCTGTTTTCACTGGATAAAGACCTCACTAATGCTTTCTACAGCTAACATTACGATGCAGTTTGGCGCCAAGCCATTGTTTGAGAATATCTCCGTCAAGTTCGGCGACGGCAACCGCTATGGTTTGATCGGCGCGAACGGCTGCGGCAAGTCGACGTTCATGAAGATCCTGGGCGGCGACCTGGATCCTTCCGGCGGCAACGTCATGCTCGACACCAACGAGCGCCTGGGCAAGCTGCGCCAGGACCAGTTCGCGTTTGAAGACATGCGCGTGCTCGACGTCGTCATGATGGGGCACACGGAAATGTGGGCCGCCATCCAGCAACGCGACGCCATCTACGCGAACCCGGAAGCGACGGACGACGACTACATGCAGGCCGCCGAACTGGAAGGCAAGGTTTCCGAATACGACGGCTACACGGCCGAATCGCGCGCCGGCGAACTGCTGCTGGGCGCCGGCGTCGCCATCGACCTGCACCAAGGTCCGATGAGCAATGTCTCGCCAGGCTGGAAGCTGCGCGTGCTGCTGGCGCAGGCGCTGTTCTCGAACCCGGACATCCTGCTGCTCGACGAGCCGACGAATAACCTGGACATCAACACGATTCGCTGGCTGGAAGACGTGCTCAACGAGCGCAACTCCACCATGATCATCATTTCCCATGATCGTCACTTCCTGAACCAGGTCTGCACCCACGTGGCCGACATGGATTACGGCACCCTGAAGATTTATCCGGGCAACTACGACGAATACATGTTCGCCTCGACCCAGGCGCGCAACCAGCAACTGGCCAACAACGCGAAAGCGAAAGACAAGGTTGCGGAATTGCAGGAATTCGTGCGCCGCTTCGCCGCGAACAAATCGAAGGCCCGCCAGGCGACGTCGCGCGCCAAGCAGATCGAAAAGATCAAGGTCGACGACATCAAGCCATCGTCGCGCGCCTATCCGTTCGTGCGTTTCGACGGCGAAAAGAAATTGCACCGCCTGGCCGTGGAAGTCGAGAACATCTCGAAAGGCTTCGATCGTCAGCTGTTCAAGAATTTCAGCATCATGGTCGAAGCGGGCGAACGCATCGCCATCATCGGCGCCAACGGCGCCGGCAAGACCACCATGCTGCGCTGCATCGCGGGCGACATCGCCGGCCTGCAGCCGGACCAGGGCCGCGTGAAGTGGGCGGAAAACGCCAACGTGGGCTACATGCCGCAAGATCCGACGGAAGATTTCGCCAAGGACACGAACCTGACCGACTGGATCGGCCAGTGGACGAAAGAGGGCGACGACGACCAGGCCGTGCGCTCCATCCTGGGCCGCTTGCTGTTCGGCGGCGACGACGTGAAAAAGGCTGTCAAGGTACTGTCCGGTGGCGAGAAGGGCCGCATGATGTACGGCAAGCTGATGCTGGGCCGCCACAACGTGCTGATGCTCGATGAGCCGACCAACCACATGGACATGGAATCGATCGAATCCCTGAACATCGCGCTGGAAAAATACGCGGGCACCCTGATCTTCGTGTCGCATGACCGCGAATTCGTCTCTTCGCTGGCCAACCGCATCATCGAAATCAAGGAAGATGAAGTGGTCGATTACCGCGGCAACTACGAAGACTATCTCAAGAGCCAGGGTATCGATTAAACGCCTGATCAAACCTACTGCGCGTCGCGCTTTGCGGCCTGTGATGCTCACCGTGCTTCAGCACGGTTGCGCTTCTCGGCCACAAATCGCTGCCGCTCGCTACGGTTTTATCAGGCGTTTGGAAAGCTGGTGGTGTACTCTGGTAGCACCACACCGACGCGCCGCGGTTATTTCGTTCCGGCGCACCTGCTTTATTGCAATCGTGCCGGTCTATCCCGTTTTTGTTTGACACAGCCATGCAAACTTTAGCCATCAAATCCGTCGAGTACGAACACCCGCAAGACGGAGCCAGCTGCACTGCCCACGCCTGGGCACGCACGCCAGCGACGCCGTCCCCGGCTGAAAAAGCCGAACTGATCACGCGCATCAAGCGCCTGCTGACCGAGCGCGAAGCCGTGCTCGTTGCCCACTATTACGTTGATGCTGACCTGCAAGACCTGGCGGAAGCCACGGGCGGCTGCGTCTCCGACTCGCTGGAAATGGCCCGCTTCGGGCGCGACCATCCGGCCAAGACCCTGGTCGTGGCCGGCGTGCGCTTCATGGGCGAAACGGCCAAGATCCTCAGCCCCGAGAAAACCGTCCTGATGCCTGACCTCGACGCGACCTGTTCGCTCGACCTCGGCTGCCCGGTGGACGAATTCACGGCCTTCTGCGACGCCCATCCGGACCGTACCGTCGTTGTCTACGCCAACACCAGCGCGGCCGTCAAAGCGCGCGCGGACTGGATGGTGACGTCGTCCATCGGCCTCGACATCGTGGCCCACCTGCATGCGCAGGGCAAGAAAATCCTGTGGGCACCGGACAAGCACCTGGGTTCGTATATCCAGAAAGAAACGGGCGCCGACATGCTGCTGTGGCAAGGTTCCTGTCTGGTGCACGACGAATTCAAGGGCATCGAACTCGATTTGCTCAAGGAAGAGTATCCGCAAGCCAAGGTGCTCGTGCATCCGGAGTCGCCCGCCAACGTGGTGGCGCTGGCCGATATGGTCGGTTCCACGTCGCAAATGATTGCGGCAGCGCAAACCATGGACACGGACACTTTCATCGTCGCCACCGACAACGGCATCCTGCACAAGATGCGCGCGGCCGCGCCCGGCAAGCGCTTCATCGAAGCGCCCACGGCCGGCAACAGCGCCACGTGCAAAAGCTGCGCGCACTGCCCGTGGATGGCCATGAACGGCTTGCTGAACCTGGCGCAAACGCTGGAAAACATGCACAACGAAATCCACGTCGATCCTGCCGTCGGCCAGCTGGCCGTGCGTTCGATCAATCGCATGCTCGACTTCGCCGCCGCCAAGAAGGCAGGCTTGCAGCCAGGCGCGGACCTGGCTAAAGAAACTAAATTGTTCCAAGGAATCGGTCCAGCATGAGTACTCTCGTCAATTCTTTCGCTCCCTTTGACCCCGCCCTGGCGCGCGCGTTCGAGGGCAATCTGCTGGCCGCCTTGCTGGAAGACGTGGGCCAGTGCGACCTGACGGGCGAGCTGGTGCCGCCCGACCACATCGTCACGGCCCGTGTCATCGTGCGCGAAGCGGCCGTGCTGTGCGGCGCGCCGTGGTTCGAAGGCATCATGAAAAGCCTGGACCGCAGCATCGACATCGCCTGGCATTATGCCGAAGGCGACATGATGACGGCCGACAGCGTCGTGTGCACGATTCAGGCGCCGGCGCGCGCCTTGCTGACGGCCGAGCGCAGCGCCCTCAATTTCCTGCAACTGCTGTCGGCCGTGGCCACGGCCACGCGCCGCTATGTCGACGTGATCGCCGGCACGAAAGCCTCCATTCTGGACACGCGCAAGACCCTGCCTGGCCTGCGCCTGGCGCAAAAGTATGCGGTGCGCGTGGGCGGCGGCAAGAACCAGCGCCTGGCACTGTACGACGGCATTTTGATCAAGGAAAACCATATCGCGGCCGCCGGCGGCGTCAGCCAGGCCCTGGAAAACGCGCGCAACCTCGATGCGGGCGTGCCCGTGCAAATCGAGGTGGAAACCCTGGCGCAATTGCAGGAAGCGCTGGACGCGGGCGCCGTCTCCGTGCTGCTCGATAACTTCAGCAACGACATGATGCGCGAGGCCGTGGCCCTTACCAACGGCCGCGCCTTGCTCGAAGCGTCGGGCGGCATTAACTTCGACACCGTGCGCGCCATTGCCGAAACGGGCGTGGACCGCATCTCGATCGGCAGCCTGACCAAAGATGTGCAGGCCACCGATTACTCCTTGCGCATCGTCGGCTGATGAGAGGAGCGGGGCGGCGCCTGCTGGCCCTGGCGCTGCTGTGGCCGGCCCTGGCCGTGCCCTTGCACGCGCAGGCGCGCGAGCTGCTGGCCGTGGGCGCGCAGTTCGAGCGCGTGTTCGAGTACCAGGACAGCGGCGAGTATGGCGGCCTGGGCGCGGAACTGCTGCGCCTGATGGCGGCGCGCACGGGCAATACCGTGCGTTTCCGCATGGTGCCGTGGGCGCGCGCGCAAGCCATGCTGGTGCAGGGGCAGGCCGATATCCTGATCGGCCCCTACAAGACGCCCGAGCGCATCGCCAGCATGGCGTTTTCCGACAAGCCGTTTTACCAGGACCAGATGGTCTTTTATGCGCGCCAGGACGCCAGTTTCGGCTGGGATGGCGACTACGCGGCGCTGAAGCAGCGCCGCGTGGTGCTGCTCAATGGCTGGGCCTATGGCGCGGACTGGGAAAGAGTCCGGCCCGGCTTGCAGGTCAGCGTGGCCAATAACGTGGAAAATGGCTTGAAGATGCTGGTGCACAACCACGTCGACGTCTTCGTCAGCAACCGCCGCAATACCGACCCCGTGATTGCCCGGCTCGGCTATGGCCGCCAGGTGAAACCCTTGCCCAAAGTCATAGAAATCCAAAACGGCTATTTCGCCTATCCCCGCTCGCCTGCTTTCGACAAGCTGCGCCTGCAGTTCGACCAGGAATTGAATAGCCTGATCGAGACGGGCGAACTGAAACGGCTGGGCAAGCGCTACGACGTCGGCATGCCCTGACACGGCCTATCTTCCCTGTGTTTGACGCGCCTCAAGCGTCCTGCTCGGCCTGGTTATACCCTGATGACAGGCAGCGCAATTCTGTCCATCGCGCAGAAGGGGAACGCCATGAAAACGCATACCAGCAAGCAGATTCTTTACGCCTGTCTCGCCGTCATCCTGGCCGCCGCGCTGTTTGCCTGCGGCGGCCATCACCACCACAAGCCGCCAGTGCTGAACACGTATGTGGCGACCAGCCTCGTGTCCGACACGGCGGCCTTGCCGGCCGCGCACACGGACCCTAACCTCGTCAACGCCTGGGGCGTGGCCTTCAATCCACGCGGTTTCGTCTGGGTAGCCGCGAATGGCACGGCGAAGTCGACCTTGTACGACGGCAACGGCGTACCGCAGTCGCTGGTGGTCAGCACGCCGGCCGGCCCGACGGGCATCGTATTCAACGGCACGCAGGACTTCAAGCTGAGCCAGAACGGCGTGACGGCGCCCAGCCCGTTCATCTTCGCCAGCGAAAGCGGCAGCATCTCGGCCTGGTCGCCCACGGTCAGCCCGACGACGGCCCTGGTCGTGTTCGACGGCAGCGCGGACGGCAGCGTCTACAAGGGCCTGGCCATCTCGCGCTATGCGAACGCCAATTACCTGTATGCGGCCGATTTCCATAACCGGCGCGTCGACGTCTTCGATGCCAATTTCGCCAGAGTCAGCTTGCCTGGCGCCTTCGGCGACCCCAGCTTGCCGGCCGGCTATGCGCCGTTCGGCATCCAGGCCATCGGCGAGCGCATCTATGTCGCCTATGCCATGCGCGAGGCCAGCGGCGACGACGAGGAGGCGGGCGCGGGCCTCGGCATCGTCAATGTGTATGACACGGGCGGCACACTGCTCAAGCGGCTGGTGAGCGGCGGGGCTCTGAATGCGCCCTGGGGCATGGCGCTGGCGCCGGCCGATTTCGGCACGGCCAGCAATATGTTATTGATAGGGAATTTTGGCGACGGCAAGATCAATGCCTATGACCCGTCCACGGGCGCCGCCGGCGGTCCGCTGCGCAAGGCTGACGGCACGCCGCTGGTGATCGATGGCTTGTGGGGGATTGCCTTCGGCAATGGCCTCAACAATCAGCCTCTGAATACCCTGTTCTATGCGGCCGGGCCGGATGACGAGGCGCACGGGCAATACGGACGCATCGATGTGAAGTAACGTCCCCGTGCGCCCGCGGGGCGGCACGGGGCTGGCCATGCTTACAGCTGGCGCGCCTCGAAGGTGTTGCACTGGCTGATCTGGCCGCTCTCGATGCCCTTGCTGAACCAGCGCACGCGCTGATCCGAGGTGCCGTGCGTAAACGAGTCCGGCACGACATGGCCTTGCGCCTGGCGCTGCAGCGCATCGTCGCCGATGGCCGTGGCCGCTTTCAGGGCCGCTTCCACGTCGCCTTGTTCCAGGATCTTGCGGTCCTGGTTCGCGTGGAATGCCCACACGCCGGCAAAGCAGTCGGCCTGCAACTCCAGGCGCACGGACATGGCGTTGGCCTGGCGCTCCGATTGCGTGCGGCGCGCATTGTCGACCTTTTCGGACAGGCCCATCAGGTTCTGCACGTGGTGTCCCACTTCATGCGCGATCACATAGGCCTCGGCAAATTCGCCCGAGACCTTGAAGCGCTGCTGCATCAGATTGAAGAAATCGAGGTCCAGGTAGACTTTCTGGTCGCCGGGGCAATAGAAGGGGCCGCTGGCGCTCTGGCCCGTGCCGCAGGCCGTCGGGATGCTGCCCGAGAACAGCACCAGCTTGGGTTTGACATAGCTGCCGCCTTCGGCCTTGAACAGGGCGCCCCACGTGTCTTCCGTATCGGCCAGCACGGTCCGCACGAAGCGGGTCATCTCGTCGTTTGCGGGTGCCTGGCGCGCAGGCGCCTGGCTTTGCTGGGTGCTGATCTGGCCGCCACCGCCGCTGAGCAGGTTGAGCAAGGTCAAGGGATTGACGCCCAGCACATACGAGCCGACGAGGGCGATGACGATGGTGCCGATGCCGATCGAGCGCCCGCCAAAACCGAAGCCGCCCCCACCGCCGCCCCCGCCGTCTTCGCCGCGGCGGTCTTCCACATTGTCGCTTTCGCGATTGCCTTCCCATTTCATGATCTTTACTCCTGCTGCGATTGTGCGATTGATTGGTGACGCCTGCATATGCTTCTTGCGACGAATCTTGTTATTATCGCAGTAAACCACGCCGCGACAGGGGCGACAATGTTACCCTTTGCAACTTTTCACCCACTCCACAACAGGTACACGCATGGCGCTTGCCAACGATACACGCATTTCTCCCGTCGCGGTGGTTCAGGCCCAACTGGATGCCTACAATGCCCACGACGTGCCGGCCTTGCTGGCCATCTACGCCGATGACGCACAGCAATTCCAGCATCCCGATACCTTGCTGGCCCAAGGTGGCGCGCAGATCGGTCCCCGCTTCACGGCCCGTTTCGCCGCCAGCCGGCCCCGGGCGCAATTGCTCAACCGTATCGCCTGCGGCAAGCTGGTGATCGACCATGAAATCGTCCATGGCGACGCGCCGGACGGTGTTTCCGCGCAGGAACTGGTGGCGACGTATGAAGTGGAGCAGGGGCGTATCAGCCGCGCCTGGTTCAGCTTTGGCGCCCTGACCAGCCTGCGCGTGGCGCTGTCTGGTGATGTGCCTGCCATGAATGCGCTGATCGCCCGTTCCGGCATGGTGCTGAGCGCGGGATTTTATAGTGAAGAGCAGGCCGAGGCCGTGACGCGCCACGTGTTCGGCGTCGATACGCAGCTCGTTGCCGACCGGACGTATTTCGTCATCGAACGCGACGGCGCCATGCTGGCCTGCGGCGGCTGGAGCCGGCGCGCCACCCTGTACGGCGCCGACCGCGCCAAGAGCGGGCCGGATCCGCTGCTCGACCCGGCCAGCCAGCCGGGCCGTATCCGCGCCTTCTTCGTGGAGCCGGCCGCGGCGCGCCAGGGGCTGGGCAGCATGCTGATGCGCCATTGCGAACGTCAGGCGCGGGCCGCCGGTTTTACGGCACTGGAACTGGCCGCCACCTTGCCCGGCGTGCCCCTGTACCTGGCCAGCGGCTTTGCCGTCACGGAAGATTTTCACCTGGACTTGCCGGGCGATATACAACTGCCGCTGGCGCGCATGCACAAGCGGCTGTAAGGCAGCCTACCAGGGCAGCGGCGCCTTTTCCCCGTTGGCGTGCTCGCCGTAATACAGCGATGGCAAAAAGCGCGACAGATAGGTAAATTCGCTGTAGCAATGGCGCAGCAAATTCAGTCCCAGCACGTCGGGCTCGTCGCGCACGGGATTGAGGCTATTGCGACCCAGCAAGAATCGGCTGCGCAGCACGCAGCCCGTGGGCGTGTCGCGCGTCAGGTGCAGCATTTCGCCGTCGAGCGGATCGCCGTACGGGTCGAGCACGACGTAATCGCCAAAGCCGATGCGCGCGCAGATGGCGGCCGACAGGGCGCCGCTGTCCCTGGCCTGCTGCAATTGCGCGGGATCGAAGACTTCCTTCGGATCATGGAACTTCAGCTTGGCTTTCACGGGCGGAATATCGCCCAGCGACTCCACCGCCTCGATCGAGGCGCCGTAGTAACTCTCTCCCTTTTTCCACGCCTTGTTCCAGCCGTGATGGGCCACGTGATCGTGCGGATGCCACCACTTGATGTGCTGCGTCGTCTCGAAAAATGTGAACCACCAGTCCAGCATGCGTCCGCTGCAGCCTTGCAGTTCCGTGCGCGCCGCCACCAGCAGGCAGCCATTTTCCAGGCGCGTGATGCCCGTTTCCAGGGGCAGGGGAAACGGATCGAGCAAGTTGCCCGTGCCGGTGATGCTCCATGGGAATTCATTGTGCGTGTCGCTCGTCATGTCGTTCTCCTTTGTTGGGATGAGCCAATTATATATTAAAGAAACGTTTAACGTTTCCTAAATATGTTTCAGTGTAAAATTGCCCATCAATCAAGCTTGGAGATGGCATGCGGGAAGAAGAGAGCAAGGCCTTGCGCGGACGTGGCCGCCCGGCGCGCCCGCACGGGGAGGCACTGGAGGCAGCCGTGCAGGCGGCCACCTGGCTGCTGCTGAACGAAGGCTATGCGGCCACGACCATGGAAGCGGTGGCGCGCCACGCGGGCATGGCAAAAAAGTCGCTGTATCAATATGCGGCCAACCGCGAAGAACTCGTGGCGCTGGTGGTGCGCGGCTGGACGGACGCCTTTTTGCCGGCCATGGCGCACGATGCGGCCGCGCCTGGCGACGTCTTGCCGCTATTGAAGGAGATATTGCAGGTGATGGCGGCGCGCGTGCTGACGGCGGATGCCGTCGGCCTGTTCCGCCTGCTATGCACGGAGTTTCCCGCCCGCGCCGATTTGCTGGCCGTGTATCAGCGCAACGGCATCGAGCGGGGCACGGCGATGCTGGCCGAATGGTTGCAGCGCCAGGCCGCGCGCGGCCATCTGGTGCTGCAGGATGGAGCGGAAATGGCCGGCTTGCTGCTGGCCATGGTGATCGCCGAGCCGTTGCGGCAGATGGCGCTGGGCTTGCTGGCGCCCGTGCCGGCCTGGGATGCGGCGCCCCGCATCGATGCAGCGCTGCGCTTGCTGGGCGGGCAGGCGTTCAAGGTCGCTGGTGCTTCAGCGCTTCGCGGTAGCTGAGCGGCGATAGTTGCCGGCGGTGCGCGCCAGCAAACGCCGTCACAGCTTCGGCGGCGTGGCGCGCGTAATCGCGCAGGGCCCAGCCGATGGCCTTGCGGATGAAAAACTCGTCTTCATGGGCCAGCGCCAGCGCCGCATCGAACAGCCAGGCGGCATCCGTATCGGCGCGCCAGCCCAGCTGGTGCAGCATGGCGATGCGGCGCAGCCAGAAATCCGCGTGCCGCAAGGCACCATCCATGTGCTCATGGCCATCGCCGCCGCGCCGGTGCTCCGCCTGCAGCACGTCGCCCACGATGCCCGCCATGCCGTCGACGCTGTCCCACCACGCGCGCTGGCGCGCCAGTGCCAGCAGGGCGGGAATATGTTCGACGTCCAATTGCCGCCAGTGCAGGGCCAGCATGTCGAGCGCCACGTGCTGGTACTCGCGCTCGGGCTGCTGCCACAGCAGCTGTGCATGTTCCAGCAGCACATCAGCCCCCACGCCTTGCAAGCCCGCCAGCAAGTCCCTGGCGGCCATCCGCCGCTGCGGCGCGGCCACGCCCAGGAATATGAACTGGTCGCGCATATACGCCTGCATCGGTGCCGCGCGGCCCGGTTCGGCAACCGCTTCCAGCGCGATTTTTAGTTCTTGATGTAGATTCATGGCATCTCCAGGCGTAAAAAAAGCGCTCCGAAGAGCGCTTTATATCCGGGCAGAATGCCCGATAAAACCGTAGCGAGCGGAAGTGAATTGTGGCCGAGAAGCGCAACCGTACTTTAGTACGGTGAGCATCGCAGGCCGCAAGTCACGACGCGCAGTAGGTTTGATCGGGTATTCTTATTGGATTTTGGCTTTTTTCATCAGTTCATCGCGGTAGGCGGCGAGTTTCTTCTGCTGCAGCGACTCGGCTACCTGGCCCTTGACTTCTTCCAGTGCCGGCAGTTTCGTCGGACGGGTTTCTTCCAGCTTGATCACGTGGAAGCCGAACTGCGATTGCACCGGCGTTTGCGTGACCTGGCCTGGTTTCAGGGCCACCATGGCGTCGGAGAATGGCTTCACGTACGAAGCTGGGCTGGCCCAGTCCAGGTCGCCGCCATTGGCTGCGGAACCGTCTTTCGATACTTTCGCCAGTTCTTCGAATTTGGCGCCGCCTTTCAGCTTGGCGATGATGTCTTTCGCTTCCGCTTCGGTAGCCACCAGGATGTGGCGTGCATGGTATTCCTTGTCGCCGGCCTGGGCCTTGAACTTGTCGTACTCGGCCTTGATTTCAGCGTCCTTGACAGGGTTCTTCTTGACGTAGTCGGCCAGCAGGGCGTTGATGATGATGCTTTGACGGGCATTGTCGATCTGCGACTTGACTTCCGGACGCGTGCCGTAGCCTTGCTTGTCGGCTTCCTGGATCAGCACTTCGCGGCCGATCAGGTCTTTCTTGATGGCTTCGCGCAATTGCGGCGAATCGGCTTGCTTGCCTTGGGCGACGACTTGCTTGACGACCTGGTCAACGCGCGACGATGGGATGGCCTTGCCATTCACGGTAGCGACGTTTTGCGCAAATGCAGGGATCGCGACGACGGCGACCAGGGCTAAGATCAGGCGGGCTGGCTTCAAAATCATGTTCATTCCTAAAAATATACTAAAAATCGATACGCGCGACTGTCGCGCAGTGCGTGTTCAGGCGCAGAATACACGACCGGCGCCGAAAAGGGCGCCGGGGAGGTCAGTTCTTACTGAACTTTCGCTTTTTTGATCATTTCTTCCTGATACGCTTGCAGTTTCTTTTGCTGCAGCGCTTCGGCGATCTGTGGCTTGACTTCTTCCAGGGTCGGCAGTTTTGCCGCGCGGGTGTCGTCCAGCTTGATCACGTGGAAACCGTTAGGCGTTTGCACCGGGGTGTCCGTGACCTGGCCTTTTTGCAGTTTCACGAAGGCGTCGGAGAACACTTTCGGGAACGACGATGGGGCTGCCCAGTCCAGGTCGCCGCCGTTGTCGGCCGAACCCGCATCTTTCGATTGCTTGGCCAGGTCTTCGAACTTGGCGCCGCCTTTCAGCTTGGCGATGATGTCTTTCGCTTCCGCTTCGGTGGCCACCAGGATGTGGCGCACGTGGTATTCCTTGTCGCCCGTCTGTGCCACGAAGCGGTCGTATTCGGCCTTGATTTCAGCGTCGTTGACGGGGTTCTTTTTCAGGTAGTCGCCGACCAGGGCGTTGATGACGATGGCCTGGCGCGCGTTCTCGATTTGCTGCTTGACGGCTGCATCTTTACCGAAACCTTTGTTTTCCGCTTCTTGCATCAGCACTTCACGGCCGATCAAGTCCTTCTTGATCATTTCGCGCAGTTGCGGCGAATCCGGTTGCTGGCCTTGGGCGACGACTTGCTTGACGACTGCATCAACGCGCGACGATGGAATAGGCTTGCCATTAACAACGGCAACATTTTGCGCAAAAACAGGTACCGCGACAACGGCGAGTAGTGCGATCAGCAAGCGGGCTGGCTTAAAAGTCATTATTAAATCCTGTTAGGGAAAGTTTCGTAAAAAACGCATGGGAAGAAATCCATCACATGGCTCGGGTACGCCAAAACGCCATCCTTACACTACTTCGGACGGCGCCAGGGCCACAATCGCCAATGCATGTATCTCATTATGCATCATATCGTGCACGGAATCATACACCAGTCGATGGCGCATGACGAGCCTGAGCCCCTCAAATCGGCTAGAAATAATGCGTAGATTGTAATGGCCTCCGCCCGAGGCGGCGCCCGCATGGCCCCGGTGGCGCGCCGAGTCGTCTTCCAGCACGCATTCCAGAGGGGAAAGTGCCGTTTCCAGGCGGGTGCGGATGCGCTGCATGCGCGTTTCCGGTGCGGTGTTTTCGGTGCTGGTGGTGCTCATCATGCGTCTTCCTTGATATGTTTTGCCAGGAACAGGGTTTGCGCCACGATAAAGGCAAAGAAAATGCCCGTCGCGCCGAATGCTTTAAAACTGACCCAGGCGGCCATGTCGCCCTTGTACAGCACGAAGGCGACGAACAAATTCAGTGCGCCGATGGCGCCGAAGAAGATGATCCATGCGGCCAGCAACTGATTCCAGACGGCATCGGGCAATTGCACTTGCGCTTCCATGGTCTTGCGGATCAGGTTTTTCTTGAAACCCACGTGGGCGATCAAGAGGGCCAGGCCGGACAGCCAGTAGATCAGGGTCGGCTTCCATTTCAGGAAGAAATCGTCATGCAGGTAAATGCTGGCGCCGCCGAACACGACAAAGATGAACAGCGACAGCCACAGCATGCCGTCCACCTTGCGCCCGCGCAATAGCAGATAGCTGACCTGGCAAGCCGTGGCGACGATGCCGACGAGGGTGGCGAGTATCCACGGCGCCTGGTCAGCCTTGATCAGGCCGCCTGACACGAAGCCGGACAAATATTGCTGCACGAAATCGTGCGTGGCCGCTTCATACATGCCGCCCAGCTTGAAGGCGGCGAAGAAGGCGATCAGGGGGAAGAGGTCGAATAGAAATTTCATGGCGAGACTTTACACTGGTCTTATTAAAATCATCTTAGGAATGGCTTAGGAGCAACCGAGTTGCTCCCAGGCGATTCTGTGTCTCACGGCTGCGGATCGAAGCGCAAGGATGCCGAATTGATGCAATAGCGCAATCCGGTGGGTGGCGGGCCGTCCGGGAAGACGTGGCCCAGATGGGCGTCGCAGACGGCGCAGACGATTTCCGTGCGCAGCATGCCGTGGCTGCGGTCGACGATTTCCGTGACATTCGCCGGGTCCAGCGCCTGGAAATAGCTGGGCCAGCCGCAGCCGGAATCGAACTTCGTATCCGAGGCGAACAGGGGCGTGTTGCAGCAGACGCAGGTGTAGACGCCGTGTTCGTGGTGGTCCCAGAACTTGCCCGTGAACGCGCGTTCCGTGGCCGCGTGGCGCGTGACTTCGTATTGCATCGAGTCGAGCATGGCGCGCCATTCGGCGTCGGTTTTCTTGACTTTATTCGTGGTCATAATGACTCCTTAGGATGAGCAGCTGACTTCAAGGTGGCTGGCCCAGTCGGGCGGCAGGGCCGCATAGTGCTGGTGTTCGGGCTGTTCGTCAAATGGCTTTTGCAGTATTTCCAGCAATTTCGCCACTTCCGTGTAGTCCTGCTGCTGGGCTTTCTCGATGGCCACCTGCGCCAGATAGTTGCGCAGCACGTATTTCGGGTTGACCTGGTTCATGGCCGTCTGGCGCACGGCATCGGCGCTGTTTTCCGCCATCAGGCGCGCGCGGTATTGCGCGGCCCACGCATCGAAGGCGGGGCGGTCGATGAACATGTCGCGCAGCATGGTGTCATGTTCGGGCGCCGCTGCCTGCAGTGTAGACAAGGCGCGGAAGAAGTTCGTGAAATCCACGTGATTGGCTTGCATCAGCGCAAACATGTTGTCGAACAGGACCGTATCGTCGTCCTGGCTCGTCTGCAAGCCCAGCTTGGCGCGCAGCAAGCTATTCATCTTGTCCGCGAAGGCGGGTTGGTAGCTGTCCAGCGCCGCCTGCGCCAGTTCCACTTCGCCGATCAGCGGCAGCAGGGCCTGGCCCAGCGCGTAGCAGTTCCAGTGTCCCACCTGCGGCTGGTTCGCATACGAGTAGCGTCCCTGCTGGTCCGTATGGTTGCAGATGTGTTCGGCGTCAAACGCTTCCATGAAGCCGAAGGGTCCGTAATCGAGCGTCAGGCCCAGGATGGACATATTGTCCGTGTTCATGACGCCATGCATGAAGCCGACGGCTTGCCACTGCGCGATCATGTGCGCCGTGCGCACGCACACTTCGGCCAGCAAGGCCTGGTATGGATTTGCTGCAGCGCGCAAAGCGGGATAGAAGCCGTCGATCACGTAATCGGCGAGGATTTTCAGCTCGTCCGGCTTCTTGCGGTAAAACCAGTGCTCGAACGAGCCGAAGCGCACGAACGTGGGCGCCATGCGCGTCACGACGGCCGCCGTCTCGACCGTTTCGCGCATGATGCCTTGCTGCGAACCCATGATGGCCAGCGCGCGCGAGGTGGGAATGCCGAGCGCGGCCATGGCTTCCGAGCACAGGAATTCGCGGATGGACGAGCGCAGCACGGCGCGCCCGTCGCCCATGCGCGAATACGGCGTGGCGCCGGCGCCTTTCAGCTGCAGCTCCATCGGACCGTTTGCCGTGGCGATATCGCCCAGCAGGATGGCGCGGCCATCGCCCAGCTGGCCGGCCCAGACGCCGAACTGGTGGCCCGAATACACGGCCGACAGGGGTTGCGAGCGCTCGGCCACGGCATTGCCGGCCAGCAGCGCCACAAAGCCGGGCTCGGCCAGGCGCGCCGCATCGAGGCCGATCAGGCTTGCCGCCGGCGCGCTGGCCGCGACAAAGTAGGGCGCGGGCAGGGGCGTGGGCATCAAGCGCGTATAGAACGCGGGCGGCAAGGCCGCAAAGGCATTATCCAGTGGTAAGGTAGTAGCGCTGATGGCAATTCCATTCAAGGTAGGTGCGCTGGCAGATGGCGCCAGCCTGGAATGCGATTTTACCGCACGGCGCCAAGGCGTGCGGCGGGCGCCCATGCGGCTGGAAACGGAATCAAAAATTCCATGCTGCACCGCAATATCGAAATGCGTTGACGATTTCCGCACGACCGTACGAAACTAGGAAAAATCTTTAGATTCCAACAATAACCGAGTATCCACCCCAGGAGACACGATGTCGGCATTTCCCTTGAGTCCAGTGATGGGCCAGATGATGAATCAGCCCCTGCTGATTTCCAGCATTATCGAGTTTGCAGCGCGTCATTATGGCGGCAGCGAAATCATTTCGCGGCGGGTGGAGGGCGATATGCACCGCTACACCTACCGCGATTGCCACCAGCGCGCGCGCCGGCTGGCCAATGCCTTGCATGGCCTTGGCGTCGGCATGGGCGACCGGGTCGCCACCCTGGCCTGGAATGGCTACCGCCACCTGGAAGCCTATTATGCCGTGTCCGGCTCGGGCGCCGTCTTGCACACGATTAACCCGCGCCTGTTTCCCGACCAGATCGCCTATATTTCCAATCACGCGGAAGACCAGGTCTTGCTGTTCGATCTGACCTTTTTGCCCGTGGTGGAAAAAATCGCCGCCGACTGCACGTTCGTGCGCCATTTCGTCCTGATGTGCGACCGCGACCGCATGCCCGCCAGCAGCACCATTCCCGACCTGCTGTGCTATGAAGACTTGATCGCCACGCATTCCGACGATTACGCATGGCCCTTGTTCGACGAGAACTCGGCCGCTACCCTGTGCTATACGTCGGGCACGACGGGCAACCCCAAGGGCGCCCTGTATTCGCACCGCTCGACCGTGCTGCACGCGTACGCGTCGGCCATGCCCAGCGCCCTGAACGTGCGTGCCTCCGATACCGTGCTGCCCGTCGTGCCCATGTTCCACGTGAATGCCTGGGGCTTGCCGTATTCCGTGCCCCTGTCCGGCGCGCGCATGGTGTTTCCCGGCGCGGCGCTGGACGGCAAGTCGCTGTATGAATTGTTCGAGGCGGAAAAAGTGACGTTCTCGGCCGGCGTGCCCACCGTCTGGCTGGGCTTGCTGAACCATGCGCTGCAGAATGACTTGAAATTCTCCTCCTTCCGCCGCACGGTGATCGGCGGCGCGGCGTGCCCGCCGGCCATGATGGATACCCTGATCGACAAGTTCGACATCGAGGTCATCCACGCCTGGGGCATGACGGAAATGTCGCCGCTGGGCACGGCGGGCGGCTTGCAGACCAAGCACCTGGACTTGCCGAAGGAAGAGCAGCGCAAGATCCTGCAAAAGCAGGGCCATGCGATCTACGGCGTGGACATGAAGATCGTCGACGACGACGGCAAGGAATTGCCATGGGATGGCGTGGCGTATGGCCATTTGCTGGTGAAAGGGCCGTGGATCATTTCCTCGTACTACAAGAACGAGGGCGGCGAGGCGCTGCAGGACGGCTGGTTCCCCACGGGCGACGTGGCCACCATCGACGCGGACGGCTACATGCAGATCACGGACCGCAGCAAGGACGTGATCAAGTCGGGCGGCGAATGGATCGGCACCATCGACCTGGAAAACCTGGCCATGGCGCACCCGGCCGTGCTGCAGGCGGCCTGCATCGGCGTGTTCCACCCGAAATGGGACGAGCGTCCCGTGCTCGTGGTGGTATTGCGTCCCGGCATGACGGTCACGCGCGACGCCTTGCTGCAGTTTTTCGAAGGCAAGATCGCCAAGTGGTGGACGCCCGATGACGTGCTGTTCATCGACGCCTTGCCCATGGGCGCCACGGGCAAGATCCAGAAGAACAAGCTGCGCGAGCAGTTCAAGGGGCACCAGCTGCCAGGCATGTAAAGCGGCCTAGGCAGCTTGCGGCAGCGCCGACCCCAGCTTTTCCAGCAGATGATCGCACTGGAAGACGGACAGGGTCTGGCGCTGCGCCTCCGTGCCGATGTCGATCATTTCATCCATTTCGCTGCGCAGATCGTCATGTTCTCCCGTGCGGATGATTTGCGGCGCCGCAAAGCGCTGGCTGTCGGAAATGGTCATGATGTTATCGACATGGTCGACGAGGAAGCCGTAGCGTTCGGTGCCCCGTTCCACGATCAGGATCTTGCCGCTGCTGGCGTCCGGCAGCGCCGGCATCGCATACAGCTGGCGCAGGTCGATGATGCTGATCATTTGCTGGCGCAGGTTCAGCATGCCAAGCATGCAGGCCGGCATGCCCGGCGGCGTCGTGATGGCGCCGCTGAAGTCGATGATTTCGCGCACTTTCCCGATTTCCACGGCGAACGGGGTTTCTACCGTGAATGTGATGTACACGCGGCGCTGCGCCTTGCGCGTGGCGGCGCTGGCCGTTTCCGTGTCGGCCGGGTACAGGCGCGCGTGGCCGTCGCGCATTTCGACGATTTCCGCCTGCGATAGGATTTCCTTGTGGTTCAGGAAAATGATGTCGCCCAGGCCTTCTTTGGTGATGCAGCCAGCAAACATAGCGGCGCGCGCCTTGCTCAGCAGGGGAATCGGCAGCACCTCGTCGCCAAAGAAATGCACGATGCTGTCGACGGAATCGACGAGGAAGCCCACGGTCGTGTCGCCCAGGCGCACGACGATGATGCGCTGATCGCCTGTTGCGGCCGTGGCCGCCGTGCCGGACGCGGGCGCTTGCAGCAGGGCGCCGAAATCGACGACCGCCACCTGGCTGCCGCGAAAATGCATGCGGCCCAGGCATAGCGCGCTATTCAGCAGGGAACTGTGCAGTTCCGGCACCTTGATGATTTCCTGGATGGCCAGCATTTCAAAGGCGAACGTGGCGCCGGCCGCATGGAAGCTGACGCACTGCCGGCGTTCGCTTTGCGCATGGTAGCGGGCCGTGCTCAGTTTGGCGCCCGTCGCCTGCAGGGCCAGCACATGGGGCACGTTTTCGATGCGCAGCAGGGCGTGCGGGTCGAGCACTTGCAGCAGGCGCGCGCCGCCATCGAGCAAAATCGTGCCGGCGATGACGGCGTGGCTGTCGCCGGCCGCGTACTGCAGGGCGCTGCGGGCGCTGGCGGGCACGCGCAGGATCTCGCCCGTATCCTGGAAGACGATGCCGACCAGCACTTGCTGGAAGTCGAGGATGGCGATCTTGTCCGTGGCCACGGCGCGCGGCGCGTCGGCGCGGAACAGCCGGCCCAGGTTGACCACCGGAATGACGCTGCCGCGCAAGGTGAACATGCCTTCCAGATACGCGGGCGACAGGGGCAGGGCCGTGACTTTCGCCGGGTAATTGACGACTTCGCGGATGCAGCTGGCGGGCAGGGCGAATTCATCCTCGCCCAGGTGGAAGGAGCCGAACAGTTCGGTGGCCGTGTCGCTTGCGCCCTGCGCTTGCAAGCCCGTCGCTTCATGCATATCCATATGCGCCTTCCTTGCGTGGTATCAATTCGGGTGGCGCCACCACCTCGGTGACGGCATAGCTGTGCCGGGCGCAATCGATCAGCAACTGGCGCCCGTGGCGGCCGCCCAGCGCGCAAAAACCGACGTGCAAGCCGCACTGGGCCAGGTATTTTTGCGCCGCTTCCGCGTTTTGCCGGCCCACCTGCAGGCGGCCATGCACGTGGGCGGGGCCGAACATGCTGGCGCCGCCCGCCAGCACCACCTCGATATCGGCGTAATCGGCCTGGCGCACGCCCATCAGGCGCAGCAGCGAAGGCACGGCCTGGCTCACATAGCGCGCCCCCAGGCTGCTGTCGGCGCCCGGCGCTTCCGGCAGCAGGCAGTGGGCCAGGCCGCAACAGGGGCCATTCTTCCAGATGAAGCCGATGCCGATGCAGGAGCCCAGCAGCGCTTGCAGTTGTTGCCCCGGCGTGCCCACGCTAAGTTGCCCCATGCCAACATGGTGCAGCGGCAGGCCATGTTCGATGATGATGCTCATGCGCTGCCCGCCTTGTAAATCATGGGAAATTCGAATTGATAGCCGGTACCGAGCCGGGCGATGGTTTCCGACTCGCCCAGGATCAGCCGTCCTTCATCCTTGAGGCTCAGGCGCGCCTGGCGCAGCACGGTTTCCTGGTGCTCGGCGTCGAAATAAATGAGCACATTGCGCAGGAACACCAGGTCGAATTGCCGCGCCGGGCGCAGCGCTTCGAGCAGATTGTGCTGCGCAAAGCTCACGTGCTGCCGCAATTCCTCGTTGACCTGGACGCCATACGGCGCGGGCGAGAAATATTTGCGCAGCAAGTCCGGGTGCGACAATCGGATGCGCTCGACGGAGCGCCCGCTGTACTGGCCGGCCTTCGCCGCCGCGAGGATCTGCTGCGAAATGTCGCTGGCCAGGATCTGGTAGCGGAAGGCGGGCGCTTGCAGCCTGAATTGCTCGCACAGCATGGCGATCGAATACAGTTCCTCGCCGCTGGCGGCGGCGGCCGACCAGATGGACAGGCAGCCATCGGGATGGGCGCGCGCCCAGGCGGGCAGGTAGCGGTCGCGGAAGTAATCCCAGACCTGCGGCGTGCGGAAGAACAGGGTGTCGTTGGTGGTCACCAGGTCGATGAAATGGGCCACCTCGTCGCGGTCGCTGGCCACGCGGTCCAGGTAAGCCTGGTAGCTGTGCAGGGACAGCGCCTGCAGCCGTGGCTGCAAGCGCCGTTCCAGCAAGACGCTCTTGCGCGCCGTCATGGCGATGCCCGTATGCTGGCGCACCAGCGCGATCAGGGTCGTCAGCACCTCGGGCGTCAAGGTGGCCGCGTGGCTCATGGCCTACACCACGAAGCCGGAGACAGTCTGGTTCAGGCTGCCCGCGCGCTCGTTCAGCCCATCCGTGGAGCGGGCGATGCTGTCGCAGTTGGCGGCCGACTTTTCCGTTTCCTCCGCAATGTACTGGATCGCCGTCGACACTTCGCGCGCCGTCAGCAGCTGCTCGTTGGCCGCCTTCGAGATATCGGAGATGGCCAGGGTGGTCTTGGCCACGCCCGAGACGATCTTGTCGAAGGCGTCGCTGGCCTGGCGAGAGATTTCGCTGCCCGTCGAGACGCGCTTGACGGATTCGTTGATCAGCTTGGAAATCTCTTTTGTTGCCTGCGAGGAACGCTCGGCCAGCTTGCGCACCTCGTCGGCGACGACGGAAAAGCCCAGGCCGTGCTCGCCCGCGCGCGCCGCCTCGATGGCCGCATTGAAGGCCAGCATATTCGTCTGGTTGGCGATCTCGCTGATGACCTTGACGATTTCGCCGATGTCTTCCGACGAGCGGTTGATCAGGTCCATCGCCTCGATCGACTTGGCGACGGCGCGCGCGCCCGCTTCCGCTTCCTGCTGCGTGGCTTTTGCCAGGAAATCCGCATTTGAGGTATTTTCCGCGATGGAATTGATGGAAAACGTCAGGCCGTCGATGGAGGCGTTCATTTCTTCCACCGTGGCGCCCAGCGCCTGCGTGCCCACGGCCACGCCCGTGGCCCGCTCGGCGATCGTGTGCGAGGCGTCGCCAAAGCCGTTCGCGGCAGACACCACGGTGCCGATCACGCCGCGCAAGTCGACGATCATCTTGCTGATGCCGCCGGCCAGCAGGTCGATCGGCTCGTCGCCTTCGGGCACGATATTGCCGGTCAGGTCGCCCTGCGCCGCGCGCGCCACCGACTTGAGCAGGGCATCGACCTTGCGGCTGTCGCTGGCGGCCCTGGCCTGGATGCTGTTTTCCAGGTTCACCTGTTCCGTGATGTCGATGGCGAACTTGACCACTTTGTACGGCTTGCCGTTCAGGTCGAGGATGGGATTGTAGGTGGCCTGTATCCACACCGCCTTGCCATGGTTGCCCAGGCGCTTGTAGCGGCCCGCGTCGAATTCGCCGCGGTTGAGTTTTTGCCAGAATTTCTTGTACTCGGCACTGCTGGCATACTCGGGTTCGCAAAACATGCGGTGGTGCTCGCCCTGGATATCGCTCAAGTCGTAGTCCATGACGGCGAGGAAATTGTCGTTCGCGTCCAGCACATTGCCCTGCATGTCGAATTCGATCACGGCCTGCGCCTTGCCGATGGCGCTGACCTTGCCTTCGTATTCGGCGTTGCGCGTCTTCATGGCCGTGACGTCGGTAGCGAACTTGATGACTTTATACGGCTTGCCATTCGCGTCGAGGATGGGGTTGTACGACGCGTTGATCCACACTTCGCGCCCATCCCTGGCGCGGCGCTTGTATTCACCCTGGTCGAATTCGCCACGTCCCAGCTTGGCCCAGAAGTTGCTGTATTCATCCGTTTTCACATACTCGGGGTCGCAGAAGATGGCATGGTGCTTGCCTTGCACTTCGGCCAGGGTATAGCCGAGCACGCGCAGGAAATTGTCATTCGCATGCAGGATGGTGCCGTCGAGTTCGAATTCGATCACGGCCTGGACACGGTTCAGTGCAGTATTTATCGCTTGTAAGTCCAGATCCTGGGAGTGGCTGACATGGCTGGCTGCGTCCATAATGTTTCCTTCGGTGTGAGAAGAGGAATGGGAGCGATAAGGCTGCTGTTATTATTTTTTCTGCTATTCATATAAGGCAGCGATGTTATCGCATGGGGCGATGCAGGGTGATAATCGGTGAGAATGTGCGTGATGAACGGCCGCCCGTGTTTGTCCTGCGGTTTGCCTTATTGTAGATAAATTGTAGAGTATTGATTTGAATCAATAATTTTATTATTCCCCAGCGTTTGGCGAAAAACAAGAGGCGTGAATAAATAATGTAAAAACTGTCGCAATTGGCCCCTGCCAGCATATAACAAACGCATTCTTCCGCATAATAAAACGATGTTATTATTGTTATGGTTTTATTATTAAAATGAATATTCAAGTGATAGCTTCTACTGGAACTTGCTGCTTGCAGCAGAATCTTTCCTCAAACGTTGAGGTACCATGGCGAACAATGCATGCCGTAGCGGAAAACGATAAAAATAATACGAGCGTTCTTTTATGCGGTATAGTAAAGCTTCATCCCTTGCAACCACCTCATACGTTGAGCAAAACCAATAAGGAAGAGACATGAGTGCTGAATATCAAGTGAACGGCGCCGTTGCCGTCATTACCCTCGCCAATCCGCCCGTCAATGGCCTGGGCCTGGCAACGCGCACGGCCGCCGTGGCCGGCATCCGCCAGGCGCTGGCCGACGAAGCCGTCAAAGCCATCGTCATCACGGGCGCCGGCAAGGCATTCTCGGGCGGCGCCGATATCAAGGAATTCAATTCGCCCAAGGCGCTCACGGAACCGACCCTGCACACCCTGATCAACGTCGTCGAGCAATCCACCAAGCCGGTGGTGGCGGCCATCCACAGCGTCTGCATGGGCGGCGGCCTGGAGCTGGCGCTGGGCTGCAACTACCGCGTGGCCGCGCCCGGCGCGCAGATGGCCCTGCCGGAAGTCAAGCTCGGCATCTTGCCGGGCGCGGGCGGCACGCAGCGCCTGCCGCGCGTGCTGGGCCTGGAAATGGCCCTCAACATGATCGTCTCGGGCACGCCCGTGGCCTCGGAAAAGCTGGCCGGCACGGCCCTGTTCGACGAAGTCATCGCCCCTGGCGCCGACCTGTTGCAAGCCGCCGTGGCCTTCGCCACGAAAGTGGCCGACGTGCGCCCGCTGCCGAAAGTGCGGGAGCGCAAGGTTGACTACCCGAACCACGAAGCCTTTTTGCAGTTTTCGCGCAATACCGTCAAAGCCATGTCCGGCCCGTTCCCCGCGCCGCTCAAATGCGTCGATGCCGTGGCGGCCGCCGTGACGATGAAATTCGACGAAGGCTTGAAGTACGAGCGCGAACTGTTCATGCAACTGGTGCAGTCGCCCGAATCGAAAGCCTTGCGCCACGCCTTCTTTGCCGAGCGCGTCGCCAGCAAGGTGCCCGACGTGCCGTCCGACACGCCCGTGCGCACGATCGCCAGCGCGGCCATCGTAGGCGCCGGCACCATGGGCGGCGGCATCGCCATGAACTTCGCCAACGCGGGCATCCCCGTGATGCTGCTGGAAACCAAGCAGGAAGCGCTGGACAAGGGCCTGGCCACCATCCGCAAGAATTATGAAAACACGGTCAAGAAGGGCAAGTTGACGCAGGACAAGGCCGAGCAGCGCATCGCTCTGGTCAGCGGCACCTTGGCGTATGCCGACATCGCGCAAGCCGACATCGTCATCGAAGCCGTCTTCGAAGAGCTGGGCGTGAAGGAAACCGTGTTCAAACAGCTCGACGCCGTCATGAAGCCGGGCGCCATCCTCGCCTCGAACACGTCCACTTTAGACCTGGACAAGATCGCCGCGTTCACCAAGCGCCCGCAAGACGTGATCGGCACGCATTTCTTCAGCCCGGCAAATGTGATGAAACTGCTGGAAATCGTGCGTGGCAAGGAAACGGGCAAGGACGTGCTGGCCACGGCGCTGGCGCTGTCGAAAAAACTGAAGAAGACGGGCGTCGTCTCGGGCGTATGCGACGGCTTCATCGGCAACCGCATGATCGAGCAATACAGCCGGCAAGCCGGTTTCCTGCTGGAAGAAGGCTGTCTGCCGGAACAGGTCGACAAGGCGGTCGAGAAATTCGGCTTCGCCATGGGGCCGTTCCGCATGGGCGACCTGGCCGGCAACGACATCGGCTGGGCCATCCGCAAGCGCCGCTACGTGGAAAAACCGGACGTCACGTATTCGAAGACGGCCGACCTGCTGTGCGAACTGGGGCGCTATGGCCAGAAGACGGGCGCCGGCTGGTACGACTACAAGCCGGGCGACCGCAAGGCGTATGCCTCGGAACAGGTCAATGCCATGATAGTCCAGCACTCGGCCGATATCGGCGTGGCGCGGCGCAAGATCGGCGACCAGGAAATCGTCGAACGCCTCGTGTATGCGCTCGTCAATGAAGGCGCGCGCATCCTGGAAGAGGGCATCGCCCTGCGCGCTTCGGATATCGACATGGTGTACCTGACGGGCTACGGCTTCCCCCTGTTCCGCGGCGGCCCGATGTTCTATGCGGATACGGTCGGCTTGCCGAACGTGCTCGATACGATAGCCGGCTATGCCAAGGGCCGCCACGGCGAAGCGTGGACGCCGGCGCCCCTGCTGGTGAAGCTGGCGGGCGAGGGCAAGGGGTTCAATAGCTGATTCAGGTGCTGAATGCAAAAAGGGCAGATTTCTCTGCCCTTTTTTTTATTTCTTCTTTGCCACCATCTTGACCGCCTCGTTGACGATGACGGGGTTGTCTTTCTGGATATAGTAGCCTGCGCCCGTGATGCGCTCGATGGCTGGCGCGCCGGACAGGCGCTGCCAATCCTTTTCCTGCGCCCGCACGACGTTCTCGAACGAGCCCATTTCCTCGATGCCGAACTTGTCGCGCACCAGCAGCATGGCGGGCACGCGCAGCGGGCTGCTCATGTCCACATGTTGCAGGCATTGCGTCTGGGCATCGAATTCGGCCGATTCCGTACTGTTGAACATGAGCTTGCGCCGCGTCTTGACGAGCATGGCGTAGGTGGAGGCGTCCGTCTGCAGGCGGCTCCATTGCTGCGGGTGCGTGGGATCGAGCAGGACCAGGCCGGCCACGTCCTGCGGGTACAGTCTGGCATATACATATTGGTACAGGCCGCCCAGGCCATGGCCGACCAGCACATACGGCGGCGTCAGGCCCGCCTGCGCCAGCAGGGCGCGCTGCTGGGCGGCGATGGTGCACGGGTCGCGCGGCGTGGTGGTCTTCTTGCTGTCGCCGTAGCCGGGACGGTCGTAGACGAGCACGCGGTGCTGCTTTGCCACTTCCGGCACCACCTTGGCCCACACATCCTTGCCGTCGCCCATGGCCGACTGGAAGACGACGGGCAAGCCGCCCTGGCCGCTCAGGGTGTAGGCGATGCTGGCGTCGGGCAAGGCGGCCGTGGCGGGAATGCCTGGCGTGGCCGGGGTCGATGGCAACAGCGAGCAGCCGGAAAAACAGCCTGCCAGCAGCAAGCCGGCGCTGGAGAGGAGCATGGTGCGCGCGGGGCGGCCGACGAATAGATGATGCATGAAGCTCCTTCTTGGTTCACTGCCCGGTATGGCGTGCCAGCCATTATAGGCAAAACCATATGGAAGTGGAAATGCCGAACAGAAGGGGATTTCCCCACCTGTCAGCCGGCGTCGGCGCGATGGCAGACGGCTTCGATGCGGTTGCCGTCCGGATCGAACAGGAAGGCCGCGTAATAGCTGGCGTGATAGTGGCGCAGGCCGGGCGCGCCCAGGTCGATGCCGCCATGCGCCAGGCCCGCCTGCCAGAACGCGTCGACGGCCGCGCGCGAGGGGGCCTTGAAGCAGCAGTGGCGGCGCGGCGCGTCGTCGGGCTGCGGGCCCAGGCGCACGGAAAAATAGCTGCGTTCGGGGTGCTGCGCGTCGCTGCGCTCGCCGTAGCCTATCCAGGCGTTGGCATGGTCGCTGCCCACCTTGGGCACCTCCAGCGCGGCGAAGACGGCGTCATAGAAGCGTTCGGCGCGTTCCAGGTCGCTGACGGTGAGGGAAACGTGATCGAGCATCGGCACTCCGCTGTAAAAACAAGGACGGCCATAGCATAGCCCGGATCAGGGCGGCCGTGGGCGGGAGTGACCGAGTGATACTGTTGCTGGTCGACTGCCGGTTAAGGGCGGCTGGCCAGCCGCGCCACGATACTGCGGCTCATCAGCTGCACGCGGGGCGCGAACAGCATCACGGCGCAGAAGGCCACGGGCCAGGCGGCAAAGAAGGCATGGCGCCAGCGGGGCAGGAAGTCCGCCTGCAGGCCGATATTGAGCCAGGTGACCCAGGCGCTCATCAGCAGGGTCATGAGCAGCGACATCAGGAAGGCGAACGTGCAGCGCAGGCGCAGGGCATCGGACATGGCATGCTTTCAAAATAGTTGGAAAGATGCCAGCGTAACGACTTGCAGCAATCTATACTAGAGCCATATTTTTAATTTCAAATTCCGAAAATGAAATCATGCTAGATGATCTCGCCCTGTTCGTCGCCATTGTCGAGGCGGGCAGCCTGCATGCGGCGGCCGTCAAGGAAGACTTGCCCGCCGCCACCGTTACGCGCCGGCTGCAAAAGCTGGAAAGCCAGCTCGGCTACCGCTTGCTCAACCGCAGCGCGCGCCGCCTGCAGCCGACGGCGGAAGGCTGGCAATACTACGAGCAGTGCCGTCCCCTCGTGCACGCGCTGCGGCAGGCGACGCAGCAGCTCGACGCCAGCCTGTCGGCCGTCTCGGGCAGCATCCGCGTGCTGGCGCCCGTGAACTTCGCCAGCGGCTTGCTGACGCCCGCCTGGGTCAGCTTCATGCAGCAGTATCCGGACATCCGCCTGGAGCTGGAACTGTCGAACCTGCTGCAAGACCTGGTGGGCAGCGGCGCCGACCTGGCCATCCGCGTGGGCGCGCTCGACGATTCCTCGCTGATGCAGCGGCGCCTGGGCAGCGCCGCGCTGGTGATGGTGGCCGCGCCCGCCTACCTGGCGCGCGCGGGCGTGCCGCGCGACTTTCAGGAACTGGAAAAGCACGAGCTGATCGTGGCCGAACCGCTGCGCTCGTGGCGCTTGCGGCGGCCCGGCGACGGCGCCGAAATGGTGATCGAACCGCAGGCGCGCCTGCGCGTCAATGAAATGCGCCTGGCCGTGGAGATGGCCGATGCGGGCATCGGCATCCTGCTGTGTCCGTTGCTGCAATGCCGCGACGAAGTGGCGCGCGGTTCGCTGGTGCGCGTGCTGCCCGACTGGATGCCGCAGCCGCGCCACGTGTATGCCGTGTGGACGCAGCGGCGCTACCTGCCGGCCCGCGTGCGCGTGCTGCTCGAGCACCTGGCGGCGTTTGCGGCGGCCAATCCGCTGTTGAACGGGGATGACGGGGCCGGCTAGTGCGCTGCGCCGGAAATCCTTTCTATTA
This sequence comes from Janthinobacterium sp. GW460-12-1-14-LB5, assembly GCF_059423585.1. Taxonomy (NCBI): domain Bacteria; kingdom Pseudomonadati; phylum Pseudomonadota; class Betaproteobacteria; order Burkholderiales; family Oxalobacteraceae; genus Janthinobacterium; species Janthinobacterium sp. GW460-12-1-14-LB5. The sequence continues at coordinate 27,202 of NZ_JBWKYD010000015.1, forward strand.
AGTAATACCGAGCGCTTGTACTTTTCGCCAGGATCGCGTTAAGATAAAGCTGCACGCTTATCCAGCGGGCAATCTGGTGTTTTTTTCGCGCAATTCGTCCCTATCCATGAGAGTAGCAATGAAATATCTGATCCTTCCCTTCTTGCTGGCCATGAGCGGCTGTGAAGTACTGTATGACGCAAACCGGGACAAGATCGGCGAGTATTGCAACAGCCTCAATAATTTCGACGACCGCAATGCCTGCCGCAAGCGCAACCAGACCAGCTACCAGGAATACGTGCAGCAGCGCGACCAGGTGAAAAAGGGCAAGAGCGACAAGTAAGCCTGCCGCCGCCTGCGCCGCATACGCTGCTTAAAAAACAAACGCCGCTGACCAGTCAGCGGCGTTTTGCATTGCGGGCCCCGGCCATGCGGCCGGGGCTTGCGCCGGATCAATCGTCGGCGTAGATATTGTTGTCCTTGGTTTCCTTGACGAACAGGGTGCCGATCACCACCGTCGCCAGGGCGACGACGATCGGATACCAGAGGCCATAATAGATGTCGCCCTTGAAGGCCACCAGCGCGAAGGCCGTGGTCGGCAGCAGGCCGCCGAACCAGCCGTTGCCGATATGGTAGGGCAGGGACATCGAGGTGTAACGGATACGCGTCGGGAACATTTCCACCAGCATGGCGGCAATCGGGCCGTACACCATGGTCACGTACAGCACCAGGATGAACAGCAGCAGCACGACCATCGGCTTGTTGATCTGGTCCGGATCAGCCTTGGCCGGGTAGCCCGCTTCTTTGATGCCGGCGCCGATTTCTTTCTTGAACGCTGCTTCATGGGCCTTGCTTTCCGCATCGAAGTTCAGGCCGTCCGGCGTCATGACGGCGTTAAACGACGTAAATTCCTTCGTGCCGATGCGTACCTTGGCGATTGAGCCGGCCGGTGCCGCTTCTTTCGTGTAGTTGACCGAGCTGTTCGACAGGAAGCCGGTGGCGATGTCGCACGACGACGGGAATTTCTTCGTGCCCGTCATGTTGAACTGGAAGTGGCAGGACGCGGGATCGGCCACCACCACCACTGGCGAGTTCTTCAGTGCTGCTTCCAGTTGCGGATTGGCAAAGTGGGTCAGGCCGTTGAAGATGGGGAAGTAGGTGGCCGCGGCGATCAGGCAGCCGCCGAGGATGATGTACTTGCGGCCGATGCGGTCCGACAGGCTGCCGAAGAACAGGAAGAACGGCGTGGCCAGCAGCAGGGCGATGGCGACGAGCACGTTGGCCGTGGCCAGGTCCACTTTCAGGGTCTGGATCATGAAGAACAGCGCGTAAAACTGGCCCGTGTACCAGACGACGGCCTGGCCGGCGGTCAGGCCGATCAGGGCCAGGATGACGATCTTCAGATTTTTCCACTTGCCGAACGCTTCCGTCAGCGGGGCTTTCGAGGTCTTGCCCTCGGCCTTCATCTTGGAAAACGCCGGCGATTCATTCATGGCCAGGCGGATCCACACGGAAATACCCAGCAGGATGACGGAGACCAGGAAGGGAATGCGCCAGCCCCATGCCTCGAAATCCTTCTCGCCCGTCGCCAGGCGGGTGCCCAGGATGACCATCAGCGACAGGAAGAAGCCCAGGGTGGCCGTCGTCTGTATCCACGCCGTGAACGCGCCGCGCTTGCCTTCAGGCGCGTGCTCGGCCACGTAGGTGGCTGCGCCGCCGTATTCGCCGCCCAGCGCCAGGCCTTGCAGGATGCGCAGGATGACGAGGATGATCGGCGCGGCGATGCCGATGGACGCATGGCCCGGCAGCAAGCCAACGATGAAGGTGGAGCCGCCCATGATCAGGATGGTGATCAGGAAGGTGTACTTGCGGCCGATCATGTCGCCCAGGCGGCCGAAGACCAGCGCGCCGAACGGACGCACGATGAAGCCGGCGGCAAAGGCCAGCAGCGCGAAAATGAAGGTGGTGGTGGGGTCGCCGATGAAGAATTGCTTGGCGATGATCGATGCGAGCGAACCGTACAGGTAAAAATCGTACCATTCAAAAACGGTGCCCAAGGAGGACGCAAAGATGACCTTGCGTTCCTCGGGCGTAATCGGCGTTCCTTTGGTGGAAATTTTCCGTACGTCGGCCGAGCCGGATGGTGATGCCATGGTTTGTCTCCCTATGTTTTATAGTGAACTGGTGCCGAGGTCTTTTTGACCATTCTTGCAACAGCTTGGGGCGAGTGTGTTCTCCGAACCTTACGTCATGCTTGCTTGAAACTTACGCCAAGCTTACAAATTATCGGTCATTGCAACTTTGCGAACGACCGTACTTAAATGTGCTATTCTGCTTCCGAGCTAGCATCATTGACCACATAACATTCCTACAAGGAGACTCAGCATGAATGAAGCCGTCATCGTATCGACCGCCCGCACGGGCCTGGCCAAGTCCTGGAAGGGCGCGTTCAACATGACGCATGGCGCCACCCTGGGCGGCCACGTGCTGGCGGCGGCCGTCGAGCGCGCGCGCATCGAGGCGGAAGAAGTGGAAGACGTGCTGGTCGGCTGCGCCTTTCCCGAAGGGGCCACGGGCGGCAATATCGCGCGCCAGGTGGCCTTGCGCGGCGGCTGCCCCGTCACGACGGCCGGCATGACCGTCAACCGCTTCTGTTCTTCTGGCTTGCAGGCCATCGCCCTGGCGGCGCAGCGCATCATCGCCGGCGAAGGCGATATCTATGCGGCGGGCGGCGTGGAATCGATTTCCTGCGTGCAAAATGAAATGAATACGCATATGTACCGCGACGTCTGGCTGCAGCAGCACAAGCCGGAAGTGTACTGGCCCATGCTGCAGACGGCGGAAACCGTGGCCAAGCGCTACCAGATTTCGCGCGAGCGCCAGGATGCCTATGGCGCGCAAAGCCAGCAGCGCGCGGCCGCGGCCCAGGCGGCCGGCCTGTTCGACGCGGAAATCGTGCCGATGACCACCGTCATGGGCGTGGCCGACAAGGCCAGCGGCATGCTGGTATCGCGCGAAGTGACGATTGCCGCCGACGAAGGCATCCGTGCCGACACGACGTATGACGGCGTGGCGAAGATCCGCCCGGCCATCCCGGGCGGCGTCATCAGCGCCGGCAATGCCAGCCAGTTTTCCGACGGCGCTTCGATGGCCATCGTCATGAACGCGAAAGTGGCCGAGGCGAAAGGCTTGCAGCCGCTGGGCATCTTCCGCGGCTTTGCCGTGGCAGGCTGCGAACCCGATGAAATGGGTATCGGCCCCGTCTACGCCATCCCGAAACTGCTGAAAAAGGCGGGCTTGACGGTGGCCGACATCGGCCTGTGGGAACTCAATGAAGCGTTTGCCGTGCAAGTGCTGTATTGCGCCGACACCCTGGGCATCCCCATGGACCGCCTGAACGTCAACGGCGGCGCGATTGCCGTCGGCCACCCGTACGGCGTGTCGGGCGCGCGCCTGACGGGCCACGCCTTGATCGAAGGCAAGCGCCGCGGCGTCAAATACGTGGTGGTCACCATGTGCATCGGCGGCGGCCAGGGCGCGGCCGGCCTGTTCGAAGTGCTGTAATGTTTGCGTGAACCCAGTCTGCGGGCGGCTTCCAGGGCCGCCCGTTTTCTTTTGCTGCTCACTTTCTGCAAGGCACGCCGATAGCGGGTACAGTAATGCTTCATTAATAAACAAGCAGCCTGCCACCATGCTCAAGCACATCGTTTTCTGGAAACTCAAAGACCACGCCGAAGGCGCCGACCGCGCCACGAACGCCCTGAAACTGAAAGCCCTGCTCGATTCCTGTTCGGACCTGGTACCCGGCATCTTGAAATTCGAGGCAGCCGTGGCCCAGCCCGGCCTGGAAGCGACCTACGACATCGTCCTGTACAGCGAGTTCGCCAGCCGCGCAGCGCTCGACGCTTACCAGAACCATCCAGAGCACGTGAAGATCAAGCCGTTTTTTGGCGCCGTGCGCGAAGCGCGGCAGTGCATGGACTACGAAGTGTGAAAACCCGTTAACCCCAAACGAAGGGCTGGGGTCAGACCCTCAGGGTCTGACCCCGGTATTTGCTCTGGGGTTTAGATTGTTCGTCCAACAAGGAGCCTTCATGACCACCTACCAACGCATCGTCCTCGCCTCGCGCCCCACGGGAGAAGTGCAGCCGGCGCATTTTCGTCTGGAAACGAAAGACATTCCCGCCATCACGGATGGCCAGTTGCTGGTGCGTAACCAGTACCTGTCGCTCGATCCTTATATGCGCGGGCGCATGAGTGCCAATAAAAGCTATGCGGCGCCGCAGGCGCTCGATGAAACCATGATCGGCGGCACGGTGGGCGTGGTGCTGGAATCGAAGCATCCGAAATTCGCCGCGGGCGACACGGTGGTGGGGACCCTGGGCTGGACGGAAGTGGCCGTGTCGGACGGCACGATGCTGCGCAAGGTTGATACGGCGCATATCCCCGCGTCCGCCTACCTGGGCGCCGTCGGCATGCCCGGCATGACGGCCTGGTATGGCTTGAACCAGATCATGGCGCCCAAAGCGGGCGAAACGGTGGTCGTGTCGGCCGCCAGCGGCGCCGTCGGCAGCGTCGTGGGCCAGCTGGCCAAACTCAAGGGTTGCAGGGTCGTCGGCATCGCGGGCGGGGCGGAAAAGTGCGCGTATGTGGTGAATGAACTGGGTTTCGATGCCTGCGTCGATTACAAGGCGGGCAACCTGGCAGCGGACCTGGCGGCGGCCACGCCGGACGGTATCGACGCCATCTTTGAAAACGTGGGCGGCGCCGTGTTCGACGCGGCCCTGGCCCGCACCAACGCGTTCGGCCGCGTGGCCGTGTGCGGCTGGATCGCCGGCTACAACGGCGAACCGACGCCGCTCGACAATGCGCGCCTGATCCTCACCAACCGCCTCACCGTGCGCGGTTTCATCGTCTCGGAGCAGCCGGAATTCTGGCCGCAGGGACTGGCGGAGCTGGGAACGCTGGTGGCGACGGGCAAGCTGAAATTCCGCGAATCCGTGGCCGAGGGCCTGGCCAGCGCGCCTGAAGCCTTCATCGGCCTGTTGAAAGGCCGTAACTTCGGCAAGCAGCTGGTCAAGCTGGGCTAGTCCCCCAGGAGAGGCGGGCCGTGCGACAATCACGGCCCGTCTCTTATTACTCGCTACCATGACCAAGCACACCATCCGCCTCGGCGACTGGGCCACCCTGGGCCTTGACGCCACCGCCATCCGTTTTGAAGTTTTTGTTGATGAGCAGAAAGTGCCGGCCGAGATCGAACTCGACGACATGGACGCCGTCTGCCTGCACGCCGTCGCCTACGACGACGCGGGCCAAGCCATCGGCACGGGCCGCTTATTGCCCGATGGCCATATCGGCCGCATGGCCGTGCGCCAGCCGGGCCGCGGCACGGGCGTGGGCGGCGCCATCCTGACCTTGCTGATGGAGAAAGCCCGCGAACGCGGTGATGCGGCGGTGGTGCTGAACGCGCAAACCGTGGCCGCGCCATTCTATGCGCGCCACGGTTTCGTGCAGCAGGGGGAACAATTCGAAGAGGCGGGGATTGCGCATGTGGAGATGCGGCTGCAGTTTTAAGCGTTAACCCAGGAGCAAGGACTGGGGTCGGACCCTACAGGGTCCGACCCCGGCAGTTCATGGGTTTAGGGTTTAATTCTGCGCGTGGCTCTGGCGCCATTTATCGAGGATCACAGCCAGCACGATCACGACGCCCTTGGCCACATACTGCCAGAACGACGACAGCCCCAAAATCGTCAAGCCATTGTTCATCACGCCGATGATCAGCGCGCCGATGACGGTGCCCCACACGGAACCGACGCCGCCCATCAGGCTCGTGCCGCCCAGCACGACGGCCGCAATCGCATCGAGTTCATAACCGGTACCCCAGTTGCCGTTGGCCGCATACAGGCGGCTGGCCGACATGGCGCCGCCCAGGCCCGCGAACAGGCCGCTGATGGTGTAGACAAACATCAATACGAGACCGACCTTGATGCCTGTCAAACGCGCTGCCTGGATATTGCCGCCGACGGCATAGATATGCAGGCCCAGGGTGGTCTTGCGCAAAATAAACCACGTCAGCACGACGACGGCGGCCGCCAGCCAGATCAGCCAGGGCACGGCCAGGAAGCTGCCGTTACCCATCCATTCGAAGCTGGGGATTTCCGTGTTCAGCACGCTGGTGCCGTCCGCCAGCAGGTAGGCGGCGCCGCGCAGGGCCGTCATGGTGCCCAGGGTCACGACGAAGGGGTTCAGGCCGACGAGGGCGACCAGCACGCCGTTCAGCGCGCCCAGCAGCAAGCCGACGATGAGGAAGGCAGGAATCGAAAAGCCGGCGAACTGGGCCGACAGCGACATCAGCATGCCTGCCACGGCCGAGACGGCCAGCACGGAGCCGACCGATAAATCGATGCCGCTGGTCAGGATGACGAACGTCATGCCGGACGCCAGCACGATGTTGATCGACACCTGGCGGAAGATGTTCATGGTGTTGTTGCTGGTCATGAACGTCGACGTGCCGTCGGCCGAGAAATACACGGTCAAGCCGTACATGGCCAGGTACAGCACGACCAGCACGGGTAGCATGCCCAGGCGGCGCATCAGGTTCGAGGCATTGAAGGGTTCGCCGGCGCGCGCGGCGCCGCGGGTGGTAGTAGTTGTCATGTTGAATCTCCTGAATGATTATTCTTATGCCGCTTCCAGCTGGGTGGCATAGGCGAGGATGTTTTCCTGCGTAATGTCGTCGCCCGTCACTTCGCCCGTCAGGCGTCCTTCGCACATCACCATCACGCGGTCGCAGATGCCGACCAGCTCGGCCAGTTCGCTGGAAATGCACAGCACGGCCGTGCCCGCGTCCGCCAACTGGTGGATGATCTTGTAGATTTCGCTCTTCGCGCCCACGTCCACGCCCCGCGTCGGTTCGTCGAGGATGAGGACCTTGGGCGCGATGGCCAGCCAGCGCGCCAGCAAGACTTTCTGCTGGTTGCCGCCAGAGAGTCCCCCCACGATGCCGTCCGGGCCGGAGACCTTGACGTTCAGGTTGGCGATCGCCTCGCGCGTGAGCTGGGTCAGGGCGCCACGGTTGACCACGCCTGCCGTTGCATGCTTGGACAGGATATTCATCGACATGTTTTCCATGGCCGACAATTGCATGAACAAGCCCAGGCTCTTGCGGTCTTCCGGCAAATAGCCGATGCCGTGGCGGATGGCCGCCAGCGGCCGCTGGATGTGCACTTCCTGGCCGTCGAGCCATACTTGCCCCGATTGTTTCTTGTCCGCGCCAAAAATCAGGCGCGCCAGTTCCGTGCGGCCCGCGCCGACGAGGCCGGCAAGACCCGTCACTTCGCCCGCATGCAGGCTGAACGAGGCGGGCTTGACCTTGCCGCCGCCCACGTTTTCCACGCGCAGGCGCTCGGCGCCCCGCGTCGTGCGGCGCTGATGCGAATAAAAGTCGTCGGCGGGGCGGCCCACCATCATTTGCACGACTTTCTTTTGATCCAGCTCATCCTTGCCCAGTTCGCCCACATAGGCGCCGTCGCGCAGCACCGTGATGCGGCGCGCCAGGCGTTCCACCTCGGCCATGCGGTGGCTGATGTAGAGCACGGCCAGGCCCTTGTCGCGCTGTTCCTCGATGATGCGGAACAATTGTTCGGTTTCCCGGTCGGACAGGGCGGCCGTCGGCTCGTCCATGATCAGGATGCGGCTTTCGTGCACGAGGGCGCGGGCGATTTCCACCTGCTGCTGCTCGGCGATCGACAGGCTCGATACCATGGTGTCCGCGTCGAAGCGGGAGCCGAGGTCGGCCAGGATGGCGTTCGTGCGCGCGCGCATCTCGCCGCCCTTGACGGTCCAGAACGGGCCTTGCGGCTCGCTGCCCATGAAGACGTTCTGCGCCACCGTCATGTTCTTCGCCACGCTCAGTTCCTGGTAGATCAGGTTGATACCGAGCGCGCGGGCCTCGCCCGGGTTGCGGATGCGAATTGGCTTGCCGTCGAGAATGATTTCACCGGCGTCGGGCGTGTATACGCCGGATAAAATCTTCATCAGGGTGCTCTTGCCGGCGCCGTTTTCGCCCATTACGGCATGGATTTCGCCGCTGCGCACCGTCAGGTGCACGCCGCGCAGCGCGCGCGTGGCGCCAAAGCGCTTCTCGATGCCGCGCATTTCAAAAATAATATCGTCGCTCATGACTGTCCTTCCTTGCTGGTGAAACTGGCGCCGCCTGCCAGCTGGCCGGCGGCGCCGCGTGGTTCAGGTCAGGCAGATCAGTTCTTTACCCAGCCCGTGTAGGTGGCGACGTTTTCCTTGGTGATGGCAGGGGTCGGCAACAGCACCATGGTCTGTTTCGGCGTACGGCCGTTCATGATGTCGTAGCCCATCTGCACGGCATCGGTGGCCATGCGGTACGGGTTTTGCGCCGAGGTGGCGGCAAACAGGCCGGCCTTGTTTTTCAGGGCGTTCTGGCCATCGGGCGCGCCATCGACGGCCGTGATCAGTTTGACGTCCGTGCGCTTCGATTGCTTGATCGCCAGTTCGGCGCCGATGCCGGTCGGATCGTTGATGGCGAACACGCCGTCGATCTTCGGATGGGCCGTCAGCAAGTTCGACATCACGGTCATGCCGCCGTCGCGGCTGCCACCCGCGTTCTGGTTGTCGGACAGGATTTTTATGTCCTTAAAGGCGGCCAGGGTCTTCTTGCAGCCGTTGACGCGGTCGATCACGGAGGTGACCGGTGGGCCATTGAGGATCACCACGTTGCCCTTGCCGCCGATCTGCTTGGCCAGGTAGGCGCACGACACGTCGCCCGCCATGGTGTTGTCGGACATCACGGTGGCCGAAGCGCCCACGGCGCCCACGTCGACGGCGATCACGACCACGCCCGCATTGCGCGCCTTCTTGATGGCTGGCGCGATGCCCTTGGAATCGACGGCGTTCAGGATGATGATGTCGGTCTTGTTGGCGATAAAGTTCTCGATCTGGTCCACCTGGGTGTTCAGGTCATACTTGCTGGAAACAGTCGTGACTTTCACGCCGGGGCCGCCGAGCTTTTTGGCGCTTTCTTCCGCGCCGCGGCCAATCGCGACAAAAAACGGGTTGGCCAGGTCGCCCACGCTCACGCCGATCGATTTCAGCGGTTTGTCGGCGGCAAAGGCGCCGCAGGCGGCGGACAGCAGCAGGGTGGCGGTAATGACTTTTTTCATGAGGATCTCCAAGGTTTTTTATTGTAAAAAACAAACGGTGCTACGGTAAAAACTGGGTGAAAACTTAGCGAGTGCGCAATTTCTCGATCATGGCATCGAGCTTGCCCGCATCGACGGCAAAGCCGCGGATGCCTTCGGCCAGCTTTTCGGTCGCCATCGCATCGTCGTTCAGGGCGTAGCGGAAAGCCGCTTCGTCGTAGGTGACGGCCGGCTGCGCCGCGCCCAGGTCGCCGCCCAGCGCGCGCTCGAATGGCGCGTCGGCCGCTTCGAGCTTGGCCAGCAAATCGGGGCTGATGGTCAGCAAGTCGCAGCCGGACAGGGCCGTGATCTGCCCCACGTTGCGGAAGCTGGCACCCATCACTTGCGTGGCGATGCCATGTTGCTTGTAGTAATTGAAGATGCGCGTGACCGATTGCACGCCTGGATCGTTGGACAGGCTGCGCGCCGCTTCGTCCCATGCCGCGCCCAGCGATTTTTTATGCCAGTCGTAGATGCGGCCGACGAATGGCGAAATCAGCCGTACTTTCGCATCGGCGCAGGCGACGGCCTGGCAAAACGCGAACAGCAGGGTCAGGTTGCAAAAGATGCCATCTTTTTCCAGTTCGCGCGCGGCCTGAATGCCTTCCCAGGTGGCGGCGACCTTGATCAGCACGCGCTCGCGTTTTACTCCAGCCTGCTCGTACAGGGCGATCAGGCGGCGTCCGCGGGCCACGGTGGCGTCGCGGTCAAAGCTCAGGCGGGCATCGACTTCCGTCGACACACGGCCCGGCACCACTTTCAAGATTTCCAGGCCGAAACGCACCAGCACCTGGTCGACGATATCGTCGAGCGACGCGGCTTTATGTGCGGCAACCGTGCTTTCCAGCAAGGGCGCGTAATCGGGCTGCAGCACGGCTTTTAAAATCAGCGACGGATTGGTGGTGGCGTCTTGCGGCGCGAAACGCGCCAGTTGCAAAAAGTCGCCCGTGTCGGCGACGACGGTGCTGTGTTGCTTCAATTGTTGCAGCTGATTCATTGCTATTCCTTATCACTGAGTTGGTGCAGAGCTTGCACGGCTGGAAACAGGCTACGGTAGCGGCCGTAGCGGATGCTCAAGGCTGCGCTGTGCGCGGCATCGGGCAGGAAAATGTTTTTGATGGGCAATCCCTGCGTCAGCAGGCTGGCGTCGCCGATGGCGGCAAAGCCCAGCTTGGCCGCGCCGAGGCTGGCCGACAGTTCGCTGTTGTGCAGCGTGCGCATTTCGCGTCCCAGCACGTTGGCCAGCAGCTGCGCCCAGTACTGGCTGCGCGCGCCGCCTCCCACCAGCATGCAGTGGGGAACGACGGCACCGGTCGACGTGACGGCCGCCATGGCGTCGCGCAAGGCGAACGCCACGCCTTCGAGCACGGCGTAGCCGAGCTGCGCCGGCGTGCTGTCGTGGCCCAGTTGCAAAAAGGCGCCGCGCACTTGCGGGTCGTTATGCGGCGTGCGCTCGCCCGACAGATACGGCAGGAACAGCGGTGCGGACGGTGCGATGACAGTGTCGAGCGGCAAGCCCGCTTCCACGAGGGCCAGCAGCGCGGCTTCGTCCGGCTGGCCCAGCACGCCGGTGGCCCAGCGCACGCAGCTGGCGCCGGACAGGATCGCGCCCATCGCATACCAGCGGCCGGGCAGGGCGTGGCAAAAGCTGTGCACGCCTCCGGCCGGGTTGCCCAGCGGCTTCTCGGTGACGGACACGATGGCGGCGCTGGTGCCGAGCGAAATAAAACTGTCGCCGCCGTTGACGGCGCCGATACCCACGGCCGAGACGGGGTTATCGCCGCCGCCGCCAGCCACCACCACGGTTGCTGACAAGCCCAGCTGGTCGGCGATGGCAGCCAGCACCGTGCCCGTGGCCGCGTCGCCTTCGGCCAGCGCCGGCATCTGCTCCGGCGTCAAGCCGCAGGCGGCCAGCATGGGCGCGAACCAGGCACGGTTGGCCTCGTCCAGCCACAGGGTGCCGGCCGCGTCGGACATGTCCGTCAGTTTGATCCCCGTCAAACGCAGGCGCAGATAATCCTTTGGCGACAGCAGGCAGGCGATGGCGTCAAACGCGGCTGGCTCATGCTTTTGCAGCCACAGCAGTTTTGGCGCCGTCAGGCCCGCCATGGGCAGGCTGCCCGTCACGTCCGCGTAGGCGGGATAGTCGCGCGCCAGGTTCGCCGCTTCGGCTTCGGCGCGCGCATCGTTCCACAGGATGGCGGGGCGGATCACGCCATCGTTGCTGTCGAGCAGCACGGCGCCATGCATCTGGCCCGACAGGCCGATGCAGGCAATGTGCGCATAGTCCTGCGGCCAGCCGGCGCGCAGCTGGGCCAGCGCGTTGACGCAGGCGGCCCACCAGTCTTGCGGCGCCTGTTCGGACCAGCCCGGCTGCGGGCGGCTGGTGTCGATGCGCACGGAGGCCTGGCCGCGCACGGCGCCGGTGCCGTCCATCAGCACGGTTTTCAGTTCGGAGGTACCGAGGTCGATACCGAGGGAAATCGCTGGATGCATGTTGATTTACAGTGAAAGGTCAGGGGCAGCCGCAGGAATTGCGCACGCGCAAGGTCGGCGACAAGCGCTGCACGTGCTGGGCGCGGCCCGGGTTGGCGATACGGTCGATCAACAGGTCGACGGCCATGGCGCCCAGCTCTTCGAGCGGCTGCGCCATCACGGTCAGGCGGGGGCTAAAATAATCGGCCCAGTCGAAATCATCGAAGCCTGCCAGCGCCACGTCTTGCGGTACCGCAATGTGTGCATCGCGCAAGGCGTGCATGGTGCCGATGGTCATCAGGTTATTGCCGGCTACGATGGCCGTCGGGCGCTGTCCGGCAGGCAGGGCCAGCAGTTCGCGCGTGGCCGCGCCGCTGCGCTCCAGGTTCGAATCGCCCGAGCGCAGCAGGTCCGGGTCAAACGCGATATCGGCGCGCTGCAAGGCCAGGCGGTAGCCGTCGATACGCTCGTCCGTCGTCGACAGGCCCGGTGCGCCGCTGATGAAGCCGATGCGGCGGTGGCCGTGGGCCGCGATCAGATGGCTGACCAGTTCGGCCGTCGCCTCGATGTTTTCCACGCCCACCTGGTCGAAAGGCTGGGGCGACATGCGGTCGACCAGCACGGAGGCGATCTTGTTGCTGGTCAAGTAATCGAGGGCGCGGTTGTGCGCATCGCCGGACGGCGCCAGCACGATGCCGTCGACGCGGCGCTGGTGCAAGTTCTGCACCACCTTGAGTTCCTGCTCGGGATCGTCATGCGTATCGGAAAACAGCATCATCAAGCCATGGCGCGTGCAGGCCGCCTCGATGGCGCGCACCGTTTCGCTGAAGTAATGATTGGTGAAGGCGGAAATGGCCACGCCGATGGTGCCCGACGAGGAACCGGCCAGGGCGCGCGCCAGCATGTTCGGTACATAGCCGATCTGCTGCATGGCCGCGTTGACGGCGGCGACGGTTTTCGGGCTGACCTTGCGGGTGCCGTTGAGTACGTGCGAAACGGTCGACAGCGATACGTCCGCCGCCCGCGCTACATCTTCCATGGTGGCCATGGTGTCTCCTGATGGTTTTATTCTTATTGTGTGCTGCGATAGTGTGCGGCTGTGTCGCCGCGTTGGAATCTATCGTAAACAAAAGAAAGCGCTTGCGCAAGCGCTTTCTTTTTTGTGCGCGCCAATTTTTTAGGGAGACAAGCGACGGTGAAGCGGAGAGGGGAGACGGTGGTGCATGGGGTCTGACCCGGCGGGTCAGACCCCAGTATTGACCTACTGGATCACCAGCTCATGCAGTTCGCCGGGCGAGTCCGGGAACAGTTTGACGACGGTGGAGGTGCGCGTGCCGTAGCCGGGCGTGTCGATGCAGACGGCGGACAGCACGCGCTCGAGGTCGAGCGGCACGCCCGTGTCGGGCAAGCGGAAGTCCGGTGCGCGCGTGGTGTCGGCCAGCATGTCGAAATAGGCCTCGTCGGGCGCGCCCTGGCACAGCAGGCTGGCGAACTGGGCCTTGGTCTTCAGGACCTTCGGCCACGGCGCGTCCAGCAGGGCGTTCGACAGGCCGTAGATGCCCGGTTCCAAAGGCTGGCCATTGCGCGCATCGCCGTCGCCCCGGTTGGAAAACCAGATCAGCGTATCCGCGTCGCCCAGCACCAGGTTAAAACCGTTGTAGGCTTTGCAGCCGGGGCGGATTTGCGCGATATAGTCTTGCGGCGATATATCGCCGGCCAGGTAGTCGGCCACCAGGGCGCCGCGCGAGGGGGCGTCAGGATTGCGGTCTTGCGGGCTGCGGATATTCGTGATGGCGGCAAAGCGCGAGCTGCCGCTGCCGGCCTGGGTGATGCCCATCCAGCTGCCGCCCGCCTGCAGGTCGCGGCCCGCATACACTTGCGGGTGCTCGGGCCAGACGCCGGCGGGGGCGCTGGCGCGTTCGTAGAATTCGTCGCGGTTGGCGGCGGCAATCAGCGGGATGTGCGGATTGACTTTCCAGGCAAAAACGATCAGGCACATGGGGGCAAATCCATGAACACTTCCGTATGGCGCGCGCCGGCCGTCAGCGACAGCAAGCCCGCCTCATCGGCCGCGCTGGCCAGCAATTCCGCAAAGCCTTCGCCGACGACGGGATAGATTTCCATCCACGTCTGCAAGCCATCCTTGGCCTCGGGACGGCGCTTCAGCTGCGGCGCCACGCCGGACGCGGCCGCCAGTTTCGCCTGCAAGGCGCGCACCCGGGCTTCCAGCGCCTGGGCGTGCTCTTCCTTAACCTGATAATAAATGTACAAATCTTTCATGGCATTCTCACAAGTCGAGTGCGTCGAGCACGTAAGGCATGGGCAGGAACTGCACGGCAGCGCCCTGGGCCGAGCCGTAGCGCACGGCGCCGGCGGCGCTTGAACCTTCTTCGATCGCCCCCAGCTTCATTTCGACGAGGGCGTCAAAGCTGCCCACGCCGTTCGGCGCCGCGTTGACGACCATGCCGCAAGGCTGCTCGGGGTCGCTGACGGCAAACAGTTCACCGCCGGCCACGACGGATGCATCGGCGATGCTGACGAGGGTGGTGCGGCGCTTGAGCTTGCCCAGGTACTGGCTGCGCGCGACGATTTCCTGGCCCGGGTAGCAGCCTTTCTTGAAATTGACGCCGCCCAGCAGCTCGAAATTGACCATCTGCGGCACGAATTGCTCTTGCGTGGCGGCCGTGATCTGCGGGATGCCCGCGTGGATCTCGGACAGTTGCCAAGCGTCATTGCCGCCCTTGGCCAGTTTTTCCGCCAATTGCGGCCACACGTCGCGCGCCGTGGCGGCCGACGTCAGCCATTCATAGCGGGCGCTGCCGAAGGCATCGGCCACGCGCAGCAGGGTGCCCAGCGCGTGCTCGACCTTGCTGAACGGCGTGGCGGGCAGGGCGGGGAACCAGGCGGACAGTGCCGCGCCGGCTTGCGTGCCGCCGAGGCCCAGGACAACCTGGTTCGCTGCATCAAACGATGCATCGTGCAGCTTGGCCTTGGCGCGCAGCACGAACATTTGCAGCCGCTTCTGGATGGCCGGCTGTATGGCGCGCGGCAATTGCAGATAAATGGTGGTGGCGTTGCGCCACATCAGGAAACTGGCCAGCATCCGGCCTTTCGGCGTGCAGTAGCCGGCCAGGCGCACTTGCTCCTGGTTCAGGTGTTCCACGTCGTTGGTCAGCTGGCCGTGCAGGAAACTGGCTGCCTCGTCGCCGTTCAGGCCGATCAAGCCCTGGTCCGTGATGGCCGCGACAAAACCTTCTTGTAGCTGGGACACTGTCAGGGACTGGCCGAAGTCGGCGATAGGGGCGGCGGCGATGGGGGCGGTGCCGTCAGGCGCGCCATCGATGGCAGCGGGGCGGGCGCCTTGGGCGGTTAAAAATTGATTCCAGTTATTCATAATTTCCATTAGATCAGCGATTAAGCATTATCATTACGGGTTCATTATAGTGATGTCGCGCAGATTGCGTCGGCAGCGGCAAGATTGCCAGTGTTGGCGCCGCTTTCCGCGCACTTGCTTCACAAATGAACGATCATAACAAGCGGACGTTGGCCATCAGCGTCCGCATCACAAGAATCGGAACAATGGCTTTCTTTAAAAAACTTGTAGTCAGCTCGGTCATCGCCGCCATCGGCGTCGGTGGTACTTTTGTGTACTGGGCGCAGCAGCCCATCACCACGGAAGGCGAAGCGATCCCGTTTACGATTGCGCCCGGCAGCGGCGCCCATGCGGCCGGCCAGCAGATCGCGGACGCGGGCGTGCCCATCGTGCCCATCCTGTTCAACATGCTGGCGCGCATCGAAGGCAAGACTTCGAAGATCAAGGCCGGCTCCTACGAGCTGAAGCCGGGCACGACGCCGCAGCGCCTGATCACGCAGCTGGCGCGGGGCGAGTTCGCGCAAGAGTCCTTGACCATCATCGAAGGCTGGACCTTCAGGCAGATGCGCATGGCCATGGCCAGCCATCCCGGCCTCAAGCACGACACCGTGGGCTTGTCCGACAAGGAACTGATGGCGAAGATCAGCCCGGAATATGTGCTGCCGGAAGGCCTGTTCTTCCCGGACACCTATCTGTTCGCCAAGGGCGCCAGCGAAATGCAGATTTTCAGGCAGGCGCACGCGGCCATGATCGGCCGCCTGTCCGAAGCGTGGGACAAGCGCGATCCGGCCTTGCCGTATAAAAACCCGTACGAGGCGCTGATCATGGCGTCCATCGTGGAAAAGGAGACGGGACAGAAATCCGAGCGGGCCATGATCGCCGGCGTGTTCGTCAACCGCCTCAAGACGGGCATGCTGCTGCAGACGGACCCGACAGTGATCTATGGCATGGGCGACAACTACCAGGGCAAGATCCGCAAACGCGACCTGGAAGCGGACACCCCGTACAATACCTACACGCGCGGCGGCTTGCCGCCCACGCCGATTGCCCTGGCTGGCGCGCAATCGCTGACGGCGGCGCTGGCCCCGGCGCGCACGCAGGCGCTGTATTTCGTCGCGCGCGGCGACGGCACCAGCCAGTTTTCGGCCAACCTGCCCGACCATAACCGCGCCGTGAACCAGTACCAGCGGTAATTTCACCTGCTAATTTCACCTGATTAAGTAAGAAGTTTCATGACACAACACTATCAACCGCGCTTCATCACCTTCGAAGGCATCGATGGCGCGGGCAAGTCGACGCATATCGGCTTTGTGACCGACTACCTGCGACAGCGGGGCGTAAGCCTCGTATCGTCGCGCGAACCGGGCGGCACCAGCCTGGGCGAAAAGCTGCGCGAACTGCTGCTGCATGAAAAGATGCACCTGGAAACGGAAGCCCTGCTGATGTTCGCCAGCCGCCGCGAACACATCGCGCAAGTCATCGCCCCCGCCCTGGAGCGGGGCGAGTGGGTCATTTCCGACCGCTTTACCGATGCCAGCTTCGCCTACCAGGGTGGCGGGCGCGGCATGGACTTGCGCAAGATGGAGCAGCTGGAAGCGTGGGTGCATCCGCACCTGCAGCCAGACCTGACGTTCCTGTTCGACGTGCCCCTGGAGGTTGCCCGTGCCCGCCTGGACGCGACGCGCGCGCTGGATAAATTCGAGCAGGAGCAGGCCGATTTCTTTGCCGCCACGCGCAACGAATACCTGCGCCGCGCAGCGCAGTTCCCCGAACGTTTCCGCATCATCGATTCCACGCAAAGCATTGCCGATATTCAAGTGCAGCTGGCGCAACTGCTGGATGTATTACTTGAACAAAGTGTTGCAACACGTTGATTGACAAAGAATAATATGACCAGTTCTCTCTATCCGTGGCAACAGGACGCGTGGCAGCAATTGCAAGCCTTGCGCCCGCGCATGCCGCACGCCATTTTGTTCCATGGCGCGCAAGGCATCGGCAAGGCCGACTTCATCGAGCATTTCGCGCAAGCCTTGCTGTGCGAAGACGTGCGCGCCGACGGCCATGCCTGCGGCGCCTGCGCCTCGTGCGGCTGGTTTAGCCAGGGCAACCATCCCGATTACCGCCGCGTGCGGCCGGAAGCGCTGGAAGACGAGGTGGCCGACGACGGCGAAGAGGGCGAGGGCGCGAAGAAAAGCGCCAAGAGCAAGACGCCGTCGAAAGACATCAAGATTGAGCAGATCCGCAACCTGGCCGACTTCATGAACATTTCCACGCACCGGCAAGGCTTGCGCGTGGTGGTGCTGTACCCGGCCGAGGCGCTCAACACGCCCGCGTCGAACGCCTTGCTGAAAACCCTGGAAGAGCCGCCGCCGGGCACCCTGTTCCTGCTGGCATCGAACAGCCTGGACCGTTTGCTGCCGACGATCCTGTCGCGCTGCAGGAAATTTGCCTTGCCCATGCCCAGCCATGAGCAAGCCTTGACCTGGCTCAAGGCCCAAGGCTTGAACGATGCGGACAGCTGGCTGCGCGAGCAGGGCGGCGCGCCGCTGGCTGCGCTGGCCCAGTCCGAATCGGGTGGCCGCGAAGAAACGGAACAGTTGCTGCAAGTGTTGGCCAATCCGGGCGTGGAAGCGGCCCTGAAGGCGGCCGACAAATTGCAGAAGGCGCCGCTGGCGCCGCTGGTGGCTTCCTTGCAGCGCTGGCTGTACGACGTGTTTTCCGTCAAGCTGTCCGGCACCATCCGCTACTACCCGCGCCACCGGCGCGAGCTGGAAGCGCTGGCCGGCCGCATCAACGTCAGCCGCCTGATGGCCGCCATCAAGGCCGCCAACGAGCGCCGCGCGATTGCCGAGCACCCCTTGTCGCCCAAGCTGTTCCTGGAAGACATGCTGCTCGACTACGCATCAAGCTGCCAATAAAATCAAGCACTTGCATCGCTAAGTTAATCCGGATTGTCTGGTTCTTGGCGCGCTGGGAACTTAGCCGCAGGCGCGCGTGCAGCTGCGGTACTGCACTTCGCACGCTTGCTGGCGTTCGGCGCGCCGGGCGCGGAAGGCCTGGGCTTCAGTGGGGCGCAGCTGCTCCGCTTGCGCGTCGACATTCCTGCCGGCCGCGACGTAGGGATTGCTGCTGGGCTTCATCGACAAGATGGGGCTGCTATCGTTTTCCGTCGCGCCTTGCGCCTGCGCGCGGCAATCCTGGCGCGCCGAGGCGCAGACGGGCTGGCACAGGCCCGCATCGGCGGCCGGCTTGGGCAGGTCGCGCTTGTCCTGGGCATGCGCCGTCTGCGCCAGACAGGCCAGCAGTGTCAGTATCAGGGGACGGGCAACTTTCAACATGCAACACTCCAGGTATCCGCACGCCGCCCCATGGCTGCGCGTCGGCAAGCAACTATACATCTTGATAACGGTTTTGCCTACCGTCCATGTCTGATTGCCACCTCCCGAGCCCGGTGTTACAGTCAAGGAATTGGACAGCAACGGAGGCGTGCATGAAACGAGTCACTGGCATTGGCGGCATCTTTTTCCACGCGCAAGACCCGGCCGCCCTGCGCGCCTGGTATCAGCGCCACCTGGGTCTGGACGTGCAGCCGTGGGGCGGCGCCGCCTTCAGCTGGACGGATGCCGAGGGCAAACCCACTGGCGGCACCACCATCTGGTCCGTCGCGGCCAATGACAACGAACAATTCGCGCCCGGCAAGGCGTCCTTCATGATCAACTACCGCGTCGACGACCTCGACGCGCTGCTGCAAGCCCTGCGCGACGAGGGGTGCAACGTGCTGGACAAGGCGCCCGACTCCGAGTATGGCCAGTTCGGCTGGGTCATCGATCCCGAGGGCAACAAGGTGGAGCTGTGGCAGCCGCCGGAGGGGCAGTAGGCGGCGCACGCGCTGGCAGGAGCGCATACGAGCATGAAAGAAAATACATGAACTACCCGAGCAAAGCTATTGATTATGCACCGGAAAAGATGCGCGCCTTCCACGCGTATGGCTACGAGCACATCGATTGCCGCCAGTTTGCGCTGGCGCCGGAAGCCGTGCTGGGAACGCGCGAGCAAGCCTTGCCTTACATCGAAGAGGCCAGCCGTCATTTTTACGCGCTGGGCTGGCAGGGCGATGGCGAGGTCGAGCTGCTGTGGCTGCCGCCGTTCGTGTTTCCCCTGTCCATGCGCACCTCCACGCAAGGCATCGTCATCTGGCACGTCAAGCAGGAGCGGGACGGCGTGTCATTCCTCGTTTCCCCGGTTCCGCTGCCCTTCGAGGAATTTGCCTGAGGGATGGGGGCGCAGTCGCCGGCAGGGCGGATTTGCGCCTTCCCCCTGCCAGATTCCGCTCCCTCCGGTACAATCCCGCCTTATGTATATCGATTCCCATTGCCATATCAATTTCCCCGAGCTGGCTGCTCGCATGCCCGAGATTCTCGCCAAGATGGCCGAGAACAAGGTGACCCATGCCTTGTGCGTGTCCGTCGACCTGCCGGACTTCCCGCAGGTGCTGGCCCTGGCCGAACAGTATCCGCACATCTTTGCTTCCGTCGGCGTGCATCCCGATTACGAGGACACGCCTGAACCGTCCGTGGAAGACCTGGTCCAGCTGGCCGACCACCCGAAGATCATCGCCATCGGCGAGACGGGCCTCGACTATTTCCGCCTGACGGGCGACCTGGAATGGCAGCGCGAGCGTTTCCGCACGCACATCAAAGCTTCAAGAATCACCCGTAAACCCTTGATTATCCACACACGGGCGGCCAGCGAAGACACGATCCGCATCATGCGCGAAGAGGGCGCGGGCGTGGCCGACGGCGGCGTGGCCGGCGTCATGCATTGCTTTACAGAATCGCTGGAAGTGGCGCGCGCCGCCATCGACATGGGTTTCTATATTTCGTTTTCCGGCATCGTCACGTTCAAGAGCGCCAGGGATTTGCAGGCCGTGGCCCTGGAAGTGCCGCTCGAGCGCATCCTCATCGAGACGGATTCGCCCTACCTGGCGCCCGTGCCGTTCCGCGGCCGCATGAACGAACCGGGCTACGTGGCCCACGTGGCCGAGTACCTGTCGACCTTGAAAGGCATTCCCCTGGATCAGGTAGCGAAGCAGACGACGGATAATTTCTTCAAGCTATTCAATCAGTTGCCATAACTTCTTAAGGTCAGCCATGATGAAAAAACTCGCGTTGGCGATGCTGCTGTGCTGCGCTGGCAGCAGCTACGCGGCGCCGGAACCGGACGCCTTCTTCCGCGCCGTCTCCGTCAACAACGACAGCGGCGTGCGCAGCATGCTGGCTGACGGCATGAATCCGAACCAGCCCGATGCGCAGCGGGGCGACATACCGCTGGTGCTGGCTCTGCGCGATGATGCGGACAAGGTGTTCAAGCTGCTGCTCGACACGCCCGGCATCGATATCGAGGCGCGTTCGGCCAACGGCAACACGGCGCTGATGATGGCCGCATATAAACACAAGCTGGACGCGGTGAACGCCTTGCTGGCCAAGGGTGCCAAGGTCAATCAGAGCGGCTGGACGGCGCTCCACTATGCGGCCTCGGCTGGCGACCTGCCCATCATGAAGATTTTCCTGGAGCGCGATGCCGTGGTCGACGCGCGCGCGCCTGCCAACGTCACGCCGCTGATGTTTGCCGCCCGCGAAGGGCAGGAGGGCGCCGTCAAGCTGCTGCTGTCCTGGGGCGCGGACGCCAGCCTGAAGAGCGACCACGGCTGGACGGCCGTGCAGTTCGCCCAGGCCGGCGACAAGCCGGGCGTGGTTGCCATCATCGAAGCGGCGCAAAAGGCGCGCGCTGCCAGAAAGTAATCTTTGTATTAATATTTTCCATGCCAGCGCCAAAACTGGCATGGAATTGCCTCTCACCTCAGCCCTTTGCTCTCCCTGGCGATTAACGATAATGATCGTGTCGCATTAATCAGGAGATTTTTCGCATGGGCCATTCCACCACCGTCAGGCGCCGGCTGTATTGTCGCCGCCCCTCGCGCAGCCCGTGCGATATCACTGCTTTCTGGAATGACAAAACCGATCGGCCATCGGAGCCAGACTCCAAGAGGACAGACATGCTGAATGAACGAGAAATCGAGAGTTGTTACCTGGGGCAATTTATCCCCGTCCATTACCACCACAATATGTTGATGGACCAGAACCGCATGCACGGGTTCAAGTCGGCGATCGATTACGCGGTGAAACCCGGCATGAAGGTATTGGAGCTGGGCGGCGGCACGGGCGTGCTGTCGTGGTTTGCGGCCGCGCGCGCCGACAAGGTCTGGTGCGTGGAGTTCAATCCGGACATGGTCAAGGAAGCGCGCAAGATGCTGGCGCTCAACCCGAACGGTGAAAAAGTCGAAGTCGTCCACGCGGACGCCTTCGAATACCTGCCGCCCGAGCCCGTCGATGTGGTCATCTGCGAAATGATCCATGTCGGCATGCTGCGCGAAAAGCAGGTGGAAGTGATCGAATCGTTCAAGCGCCGCTACCTGGCCCGCTTCGGCGGCCCGTTGCCCATCTTCCTGCCCGAAGCCGTCATCATGGCCGTGCAGCCGATGCAGCAGGAATACGATTTCGAGGGCTTTTATGCGCCCATCGTGCAATTCCAGGAAACCACGGCCATCCATCCGGGCGTGCTGGAACTGGCGCCGCCGTCCGTCTACAGCATCATCGACTTCAGCCAGCCGACGGACAGCGTGTTCGGTTTCGACGGCAAGTTCGTCGTCGAGCGCAGCGGCACCTTGAATGCCCTGCGTTTCGTCACCAAGAACATCCTGGCCGTGGTGCCCGAGCGCTCGTCCACCATCGACTGGCTGAACCATTACATGTGCTTGCCGCTGGCCACGCCGGTGGCCGTGAAGGCGGGCGACGTGCTGCAAGTGAGCTTCCAGTACCGCGCGGGCGGCTCGATACCCTCGCTGGAAGCGTCGATCCGCGCGCAGGTCATCTATGACGTCAACCTGCAGCCTGCCACGCAGAACGCCGTCTACGCCTGAGTATCATTAATGTAAAGGCAACGCCGCAGCGATTTCATCCTGCGGCGTTTGTCCATTCAGGGTATATTCCGTCTTTTACCCACTGGACAGTTTTACTATCATGGAACAGATCGATCAGCGTTACCTCGTGCAACAGAATAAAATCAGCGACGGCGAGACCAAACCGCCCGTGTTTGCCAAGGTAATGCGCAGCAAGGAAGGCGTGTTTGAAGGCGTATCCTTCATCAAGTCGAAGGACAAGGCCTCCATCCTGACCATCGAAGAGGCCAACCAGGCCATCAAATGGGCCGCCAACAAGAAGCCGAATGCGCATGAATACGTCACGAAAGTGATTTGCGTCGGCCAGTAAGCCCCGTTCATTCCCGTTTTTGCACCGTTCATCCCCGCATTGTGCCGTTCATCGCATGGCCGTTGCCGCCCCGGCGGCGCGTTACTATAGTGGTGTCACGGTAGCGGGGCAAGCACGGCTTGCTCCGCACATTTCATTTAAGGGGAAACGCGATGCTGGGATTCGTGCTGTGGCTGCTGCTCTTGCTGGTGTGCTGGCCCCTGGCCTTGCTGGCGCTCGTGCTGTATCCGCTGGCCTGGCTGCTGTTGCTGCCATTCCGTTTGATCGGCATCGGCGTGGAAGGCGTGTTCGAATTGCTGCGCGCCATCGTCATGCTGCCGGCCCGCGTGCTGGGCGGCGGACGGCACTGAACTGGATTTCTGGATTTCCCATAAAAAATGGCGCCCTCGGCGCCATTTTTGTTTGCCGTGCCGCTTACAGGTCGACCATGAAACCGGCGCCGATCGATTTCTGCGAATAGTTGTAGTCGATCAAGCTCTGGCCATAGCCAGAAAACAGTTGCAGATAGCCTTTCAGGTTGGCCTTCAGCGGGAAAGCCCAGCTGGCCTGCATGGAACCATGCTTCTTGCTGAAATTGCGGCGCGCCGTCACCGCGTATTCATGGCCCTTGTTGCGGTAGCTTACGCGCAAGTCGCCATGGCCCATGTAATCGGTGATGTCGATATTGTCATTGTCGGTCGCACTATTGTCGAGGCGGTGCCAGACGCGGCCCGTGATCGCCAGGTTGTCTTTTTCCACGCCCAGTTCCGCATACACGCGGTTCCAACTGCGCGACAGGGTCGAGGTCTGGCCATTCGACTGGTGCACCAGGCCCAGGTTCAGGTAATTGAATTCCAGGCCCGCGAAATTCTTGTTGATCGGCAAGATCAGCATCAGTTCCGGCTGGTAATTGGTCTCGCGGAAGGGGCTTGATGCCTTGCGGTTATACGCCTGCCAGAAACTTTGCTGCGTATAGCCGAACCACATGTCGATGGGCGTGCCGGCGATGTCTTCCAGCAGCTTCATCTTGAAGCTGAGCTGGAAGGTCAGTTCCACGTGCTGGCTCTTGATGCCGCCCGGCGTGAAATCCTGGAACGGTTCATCGTTCGAGGCGTCGCTGTAGTTGGCCAGCAGCAAATAAGTGTCGCGGTGCGGGCGGAAGTTGAACAGGCCGCGCTTCGAGGCGTCGTTCAGTTCCCACGATTGCTGGGTGCGCGAAATCGGTGCTTCCGGCGGCGCCGCGCCAGCCTGCGCGATGGCGGGTATGGCGGCGTTGACGGCGTCCGGCGTAGCCACGCCCGGCGGGCTGACAAACGTGAGCGGGGCGACCTCGGCGGCTGCTGCCAGGGTGACGGCAGCCGTGGCAGGGTCGCCGCCAGCGGCGATGGTGGCTTTTTCCGCCGCCTTGGCCAGGGTGTCGAAGCAGCCCAGGCGGGCGCTGGCGTCACCGAGCACGGCGCAACGCTGCATTTGCTGTTCCAGTTCGCCGGCCATGGCCAGCGCTGGCGACGCCAGCAGGGAGGAGAGGATTATTTTTCTTAGTTGGATGGTCATAGGCTGAGTGGGGCATGTCATTCGGTGCGCACCTGGGCTGCATGCCGGCGGCGTCGCCTTGCACGATAAATCACCGTGCGTCTTGATCCTGATTAATCTTTGTTGGATTAATAGTTTTGAAAGTATAGCGGAATACCTCGATTGCCCCGTGCGCCAGCCGTGCGCGGGGGGAACAGTGTTGTACGCATGGTAAAAACTAGTCCCCCGTGCCGTCCAAATCGATGTCTGCTACACTGGAAAACCGGTGCAAACACTGGCGTGCCGGGCTAGCCATGGAGATTGTGATGACCCGCAAAACACCTATCGAGCGCTACCGCAACATTGGCATCAGCGCCCATATCGACGCCGGCAAGACCACCACCACCGAGCGCATCCTGTTTTATACGGGGGTCAATCACAAGATCGGCGAAGTGCACAATGGCGCCGCCACCATGGACTGGATGGAGCAGGAGCAGGAACGGGGCATCACCATCACCTCGGCCGCCACCACGGCCTTCTGGAAAGGCATGGCCGGCAACTTCCCCGAACACCGGATCAACATCATCGACACGCCCGGCCACGTGGATTTCACGATCGAGGTGGAGCGTTCGATGCGCGTGCTCGACGGCGCCGTGATGGTCTACGACGCCGTCGGCGGCGTGCAGCCCCAGTCCGAGACCGTCTGGCGCCAGGCCAATAAATACCATGTGCCGCGCATCGCCTTCATCAACAAGATGGACCGGGTGGGCGCGGATTTCTTGCGCGTGCGCAAGCAGATTGCCGAGCGCCTGAAGGGCGTGGCCGTGCCCATCCAGCTGCCCATCGGCGCGGAAGAGCACTTCACGGGTGTCATCGACTTGCTGAAAATGCGCGCCATCACCTGGGACGACGCCAGCCAGGGCGTGCAGTTCAGTTATGGCGAGATTCCCGCCAGCTTGCAGGCGCAGGCGCAGGAATGGCATGAGCATATGGTCGAGCACGCGGCCGAGGCCACCACGGAGATGACGGAACGCTACCTGAATGGCGACACGTTCACGGAAGCGGAACTCAAGCAAGCCTTGCGCGCGCGCACCATCCGCAATGAAATCGTGCCCATGCTGTGCGGCAGCGCTTTTAAAAACAAGGGCGTGCAGGCGATGCTGGACGCCGTCATCGAATACCTGCCGTCGCCGCTGGAAGTGCCGCCCATCATGGGCCACGACGAGCACGACAAGGAAGTGGAGCGCCATCCGGCCGACGACGAGCATTTCTCCGCGCTGGCCTTCAAGATCATGACGGACCCGTTCGTGGGGCAATTGACGTTCTTCCGCGTGTATTCGGGCGTGGTGAACTCGGGCGACATGGTCTACAACCCCACCAAGAGCGCGCGCGAGCGGCTGGGGCGCATCCTGCAGATGCATGCGAACGAGCGCAAGGAAATCAAGGAAGTGTATGCGGGCGACATCGCCGCCGCCGTGGGCCTGAAAGCCGTCACCACGGGCGACACCCTGTGCGCCATCGACCACATCATCGTGCTGGAAAAGATGATCTTCCCGGAACCCGTGATTTCCCAGGCGGTCGAACCGAAGACCAAGCCGGACCAGGAAAAGATGGGCATCGCCCTGAACCGCCTGGCGCAGGAAGACCCGTCGTTCAGGGTGCATACGGACGAGGAATCGGGCCAGACCATCATGTCGGGCATGGGAGAACTGCACCTGGAAATTCTGGTCGACCGCATGCGGCGCGAATTCGGCGTGGAAGCAAACGTGGGCAAGCCCCAGGTGGCATACCGCGAAACCATCACGCGCACGGTGGACGATATCGAGGGCAAGTTCGTCAAGCAATCGGGCGGACGGGGCCAGTACGGCCACGTGGTGCTGAAACTCGAACCGCTGGAGCCGGGCACGGGCTACCAGTTCGTCGACGCCATCAAGGGCGGCGTCGTGCCGCGCGAATTCATCCCCGCCGTCGACAAGGGCATCATCGAAACCCTGAAGGCGGGCGTGCTGGCCGGCTACCCGGTCGTCGATGTGAAGGCGACATTGACGTTCGGTTCCTACCACGACGTCGATTCCAACGAAAACGCCTTTCGCATGGCCGGCTCCATCGCCTTCAAGGACGGCATGCGCAAGGCGTCGCCCGTGCTGCTGGAGCCGATGATGCAGGTGGAGGCGGAAACGCCGGAAGAATTCATGGGCAACGTCATGGGCGACCTGACGGCCCGGCGCGGCATGGTGCAGGGCGTCGACGACATCCCCGGCGGCGCGGGGCGCATCGTCAAGGCCCTGGTGCCGCTGGCGGAAATGTTCGGCTACTCGACAACCTTGCGTTCATTGACTCAGGGCCGCGCTACTTACACGATGGAATTCAAGCACTATGCGGCCGTGCCCAAGCATATACTGGACCAGGTGGCCGCGGCGGGGAAGGCGAAGTAAATATAATCAAACCCGAATGGCAAATGCCGGGGTCGTACCCTGCAGGGTACGACCCCAGTCGTCGCAGTTGGGTCTAGTGTGCGAGGTTTTGCGCAATAATCGCATCGGCCATCTTCTCCGCCTCATCCACGGGCTGGCTCAGCGCCTGGGTCGTGTAGACGGTCGATGCCGCCATCGGCTGATCCAGCGTTGCCCCTTCGCCATGGCTCGTGTCGACCGTCACCGTCGTCGACAGGCCGATGCGCAGCGGGTGGGCGGCCAATTCCTTCGGGTCCAGGGTGATGCGCACGGGCACGCGCTGCACCACCTTGATCCAGTTGCCCGTGGCGTTTTGCGCCGGCAACAGCGAAAACGCGCTGCCCGTGCCGGCCGACATGCCCAGCACCTTGCCGCGGTACACCACCTTGCTGCCATACAAATCCGTTTCGATCGTGGCCGCCTGGCCGACACGGATATTGCGCAATTCGGACTCCTTGAAGTTCGCATCGACCCATAATTGATCGAGCGGCACGATGGACATCAGCGGCGTGCCCGGCGTCACGTGCGTGCCCAGCTGCACGCTGCGCTTGGCCACATAGCCCGAGACGGGCGCGACCACGGCGTTGCGGCGCACGGCCAGCCACGCCTGCAGCACGTCGCCCCGGGCCGACAGCACGGCCGGATGGCTGGCCAGGCTGACGCCCGCCACGCCCGATTTGGCGGATTCGGCCTGGCGCTGCGCCACCATCAAGGCCGCTTTCGCGTCATCGACGGCCTGTTTTGCATGGGCAAGGTCTTCGCCCGAGATCGTCTGGTCCGCCGCCAGCGGCGCGCGGCGAGAAAGGTTGCCCTGCGCCGTGGCCAGGGCCAGGCGGCGCTGCTCGATGACGGCGTCGTACTGCGCCACGCTGGCATAGCGTTCGCGCTCCTGGCGCACGACGTTGCCCAGCCGTGCCTGCGCCTGGCTCAGGGCCAGGTCTGCATCGATGGCGTTCAGCGTGATCAGCGGGGCGCCCGCCTTGACCATCTGCGTCTCGTCGGCGCGGATGGCGTCGACATTGCCCGTCACTTGCGCGGACAGGGTGACGAGGTTGCCGCCCACATAGGCGTTGTCCGTGACTTCTTCCCTGGCCAGCACTAATTGATAATAAGCTGCCCAGGCCGCGCCCGCCACGACAAAGGCGGCCGTGATGGCGATCAGGACGGCCTTGCGCTTGCCGGGGTTGTCATTGCTGGCTGTGGTGTCGTTGCTCATGATGTGTTCCGTAATCGATGGTTATTGTTTAGTCGTCGTGGCGGCAAAGTCGCTGCTGCCCCGGTAGCCGCCGCCCAGGGCCACGGTCAGGCCGATTTCCGCGTCCTGGCGCTGGTTTTGCAGCTGCATGCCCAGGTCCACCTGGCCGCGCACGGTCATTTCCGCGTTCAGTTGCGTGGCGCGGTCGGCCAGACCTTGCTTGAGCCGCGCATTCGCGTTGCGCAACTGCGCTTCGCTGGCGCGCAGGCTTTCCTGCTGCAGCCGCAGCTGGTTTTCCACGCCTTGCACCCTGGCACCGGCCTGCGCCACGTCGCGCACGACATTGAAGACATTCTGGTTGTAGTCAACGATCAGCTCGTTGCGTTCGCTGCGCGCGCCGGCAAGCTGGGCCTGCAGGCGGCCGCTGTCGAACAGGGGCAGCGACAGGGCCGGGCCGATGAACAGGGTGCGGCTGCCCGATTGCAGCAGCTTGCCCAGCCTGATCGCATCGAGGCCGAACGAGGCCCCCAGGTCGATATCGGGGTAGAACGACGCTTGCGCCGCCTCGATCTTGCTCATGGCCGCCTGTACTCTCCAGCGCGCCGCCTGCAAATCGGGCCGGCGTGCCAGCAATTCCATGCCCAGCTTGCCGGGCAGGGCGTGCGGCAGCGGCTGCGCCTGTTTCGGCTGCAGGCTGGACAGGGCCGAGGCATCCGCACCCAACAGCGCGCGCAAGGCTTCCCGTTCCGTGACGACCTGCGTTTCCAGCAGGGCGATCTGTTGCTGCAGCAAGCTCAAACGCGTTTGCGCGGACAGATGGTCGTCGCTGACGCCGAGGCCGTTGGCGATGCGTTTTTCCTTGTCCAGCACCAGCAGCTGCTGCAGTTGCACCAGTGCATGCAGGTTGTTCATGCGTGCCCAGCCGTTTTGCATGCTGAAGTAGTGGCGGGCGATCTCGGCTGCCAGCATCTGTTCCGCCATCGCGTATTCGGCGCGCCGCGCGTTGACTTCACCGAGGCTGGCGGCGATCTGCGCCTTGTGCTTGCCCCACCAGTCCAGGTCGTAATGGGCTTGCACGCCCACCGTGACCTCGTTGTAGTAATTGCCGCCGATGGGGGCAGGCATCAAGCCATTGCCCGAATAGCGCTGGCGGCTGGCGTTGGCTCCCAGGTCGACCCTGGGGCCGCGCTCCGCATGCTGGGCGTCAAACGCGGACAGGGCCGAGCCGATGCGGGCATTCGCCACCGCCAGGTTCGGGCTGGCGGACAGCGCCTGTTCGATCAGCTGATCCAGCTGATCGTCCCGGAACTGGCGCCACCACTGGGCGGCGGGCCAGCCTTCGCTGGCCAGGTGGATGTCGGCCGCCAGTTGCACGGTGGCCAGGTCTTGCTGCGGCAACTGCTGCGTGTCGGGCGCAATGCTGGCGCAGCCGGCCAGGGATAGACTGAGCGCCAGGACGCTGAGGGAGAGTTTCATCGGTGTGTGCATGAGGGTTATTCCATGGCCGCGTGGTCGACCACGACAGGCGCATTTTTCTTCGGTGGTTTGATCAGGAGCAAGAGCGGCAGCACGAGGATGGTCAGCCACATCATCAGCCAGAAGTCGTCGAGGTAGGCGATCATCGACGCCTGCCGCGTGATTTCGCCATTCAGCGCCGCCATGCCCGTGCTCGTGCCCAGGTCGAACACCTGGGCGATGCCGGGGTCATGCAGGGCAGGGTTGGCAATATTGATGTGTTCCGTCAGGGAGGCATGGGCGATCTGTGTATTGCGCACCAACAAGGTTTGCACGAGGGCGATGCCGATGCTGCTGCCGATGTTGCGCACCAGGCTGTAGATGGCCGTGCCTTCCGCCCGCATCTGCGGCGACAGGGTGGCAAACGTGGCCGCGCTCAGCGGTACGAAGACGAGGCCCAGGCCGATGCCCTGGATGATGCCGTTCCACACGACCGTCTTCGGCACCAGGTCCAGGGTGAAATTGGCCATTTGCCACAGCGAAAACGCGGTAATGGAAAAGCCCACGCCCAGCAGGATGCGCGTATCGATCTTGCCGGTGAGCCTGCCGACGATCAGCATGGCCAGCATCGTGCCCAGGCCGCTGGGCGCCGTCACCAGGCCGGCAATCGCTGCCGGGTAGTTCATCAAGCCTTGCAGCATCGACGGCGTCAGCGCTCGGGTGGCGAACAGCACCATGCCGACGATGAAGATGAACAGCAAGCCGCTCACATAGTTCGAATTCTTCAGCAGGCGGTAGTCGAGAAAGGACTTGCCGGCCGGCCGCAGGGCCGTGTGGGCGATGAAATAACAGAGGCTCATGGCCAGCACGATGGCTTCGATCCACGTTTCCGTGGAAGAAAACCAGTCGTTCTGCTCGCCCCGGTCCAGCAGCATCTGCAGCGCGCCGATGGACAGGCTCAGGGTGGCGAAGCCGAACATGTCAAAGTTCATGCGGCGGTTGGGCGGATCCTTGCGGATGTAGCGCCAGATGCCATAGAAGGCCATGGCGCCGATGGGGATGTTGATGAAGAAGACCCAGCGCCAGCTGTAGCTGTCCGTCAGCCAGCCGCCCAAGGTCGGACCCAGGATGGGGCCGATCATCACGCCCATGCCCCAGATGGCCATGGCCGAGCCGTGTTTTTCGCGCGGATTGATATCGAGCAAGACCGCCTGCGACAGCGGCACCAGCGCCGCGCCGAACACGCCCTGCAGCAAACGGGCGGCGACGATCTCGGACAGGGTGCCGGACAGGCCGCACAGCACGGAGGCGAGCGTAAAGCCGGCCACGGAGACGAGAAAGGTGTTTTTCTGGCCGAAGCGGTCGCACAGCCAGCCCGTCAGGGGCGTGGCAATGGCGGCGGCGACGATGAAGGAGGTCAGCACCCAGGTGATCTGGTCTTGTGAGGCGGAAAGGCTGCCCTGCATGTGGGGCAGGGCGACGTTGGCGATGGTGCCGTCGAGCGCCTGGATGATGGTGGCGAGCATGATCGAAATCGTGATCATGCGCCGGTTCAGCGTGGGGTCTTGCGAGGCTGGAAGGGAAGTCACGCAAACTTCTCCGTCGCCGCCTGCAGCGCTTCCAGCAGTTCGGTGGCGGCGCGTAGTTGATCGGGGTCAATGCCCTGCAGCAGCTCCTTGCGGAAGCCGTCCGCTTCCTTGCGCACGGTGTCATACACCTGCAGGCCCGCCTCGGTCAGTACCACCAGCTTGACGCGGCGGTCCGTTGCCGACGGCTGGCGCTGCACGAAGCCCGATTTCACGAGCCGGTCCAGCATCGACACCATGGTGGGGTTTTCCACGCCCAATTGATGGGCCAGCTCGCTTTGCGAGGGCGGCTGCGGCGATTTGGCGATCATGGCAATGCACATCCAGCTTGCTTGCCCCAGGTCCAGGTCTTTCAGGCGCCGGTCGATCGCATGGCGCCAGCCGCGCGCCGTCTTGTGGAGCGCGGCGGAAAAACGCTCTTCGATAGAAATCATAAGGTGAGTCGTCTAATGGTTAGGTGTCTAACTAATATTCTAGCATGGCCGTTTGGCAGGCGTACAGGCCTTCCCGTTTGTCTACGCCGCTGTTACATTAACAGTCAGCCCACCACCATCAGGAGACAGCATGACGACGGAAAAACAGAAGCAGGACGGCCAGCACCGCGACAGCAGCGACTTTGTCATCACGCAAACTTTCGACGCGCCGCGCGAACTGGTGTTCCAGTCGTGGGTGGAGCCGGAACGCCTGGCCCAATGGTGGGGCCCCGTCGGCTTCGAATTGAGCGTGCTGGCGCTGGACTTGCAGCCCGGTGGCGTCTTCCACTACGGCATGCGCGCCGACAATGGCTATGAGATGTGGGGCAAGTTCACTTACCAGGCCATCGAAGCGCCTGAACGCATCGTTTCGATTTTGTCATTCGCCGACAAGCAGGGCAATGCCGTGCAGCATCCGGTCAGCGCGACCTGGCCGCTGGAATCGTTCAATGTCATGACGCTTACCGAAGAAAACGGCAAGACGACGATGACTTTGCGGTCGACGCCGCACAAGGCCACCGATGAGCAGCATCGGACTTTCCTGGAAGGGCATGAGTCGATGACGCAGGGGTTCAAGGCGACGTTTGGCCAGTTGGCACAGTATCTTGCCCGTGTTCAGTAGGATGGTATTGAACGCTGGCTATTAAAAACTGCGGGCCGGAGTCGCGAGCCTGAGAAAACGGCCATGGCTGCGTTGCTTGGGCTCGCCGTACATGCGTACTGTCTTCGCCCGCGCGCCTTGCCCTGGCCATTTTTCAGGCCCGCTGGGCCCGGGGAGCCTGGGTTGAGTGGGTGGGCCTATTCTTCTTGCTGTTGCCAGTTCGCGGTTGAGGAGCGTCAGCTTTCGCCCCTAAGCGGAAGTTCGACTTTCTAGGCACCCTGTAGGGCTGATATGCTTTACGGGGTTCAAACCTATGCGTTTGCATATGCGGAAATTGACCGCCATTTCATCCTATTATCCGCGACCTACGATTTCCAGCGCGTCCCGGTCGGTAGTGTGTTCGTTGATGAAATCTGATATCAATTTGCGGTTAGGAGCCAAGACATCAGCCCATAAAGTATCCCAAGAGCTATAGGCTTCCCAAGAATAGCCGGGCGCATGTTGCTTTGACATTGTATTCATTGAGGCTAACACAGCATCCAAGTAGGTTTTTTGTATGGAAGTTCCCTCGAGTTCCAAAATACTCCCTAGATGGCATAGCCATTTGGCTAAATGGGAATACTGCGGCCACGCATCCCGTATAGCGGTGAATCCAATCTTTTTCTGTAGTGCTCCGTCCAGAATTTTCACAACTCCGGGATCATCAATACTCCTACCAATAGCGGCAACCGAAGCGGTAATCCCAAAGAATGAATATTCGGATTTTATATAGTCATCCGTGAACCGGGATCGTGTAGAGATAACCCGCTGCAATGCTGGGAGTGCACGCTCAGCCTGATCTTCTCCTTTAGGTATCCAAGTGGTTAGCTCCTTGAAAAACTGATGTACAGTGGTCTCATCTATGACCCTGATGCCGTAGCAATGGGCATAGTAGTCTTTTACATGCTGATTCACCTTTCCCCGCGATACAAAGAAAAGACTTCCACCGATAACGTGATTCCGTGAAAATGCTCGGTAATCGTTCATGATCGTTTTCAAGTTAGTATCGCCTAACGAATACCCTAAGATCACGACTGTGTTTTCGTGGAGCACAGTACTCAGCTTTCGCGAGAAATACGACTCGCCATGCATGAACTTAAAGTAGTTATCGGAGGTAACCACCATATCACGCGGACAATCAACCGAGCCGTGGACATGGTACACCTTCACATCGGCCGGGGCCCGAGGAATAGGAAAGCCGGGCGAAATGGACTGGCAACTAGTCGTCCCACATAGTTCCTCAGAAAGTTTGTCATAATTCGTCGTGATGATACGAAGAGGATATTTTTGAAAAAATTCGGATATGACTGCGTTATCACCGGAAAGTTTCAGCGCCTTGATCTGCTTAGCTATTTCCTCATGGATGTCCTGTCCGATTTTCTTCAGTTGAAGAGCAATAACCTGCGCAGATTCCTCCAAACTCAAAGGGTTGACCCCTCCAGGCGGAAACAATGCTGCTCTAAGGTCAGCGGCATAAGGCAGTGGATCGCACGCACCTTCGAGGAGCTCTTGCCATCCCGGTGCGAGTTTATTCGTGACTGCCTTTGAGAACCCAGTACCCGTGAACAAGCAAAGCCGTCTTGTGGCAGCAGCGTAGGCGATATCGAAATAAGCGCTCATGACTTTTTGTTACCCATATAGTTTCACCAGTGCAATACTATGTGTGATATGTTCGGATTCTGCAAGGAAAAACCAATATGGGGTTCTATTGACCCACCATGCTGTTGGTCGGTCTGCCCGGCTCGGGCAAGACCACGCTGGCCACCCGCTTTGCCAGTCTCTTGCCGCCCAAGAGCGACGAGGAAGCGCCGGAATCGGCAGCGGTGCGCTCCCTGGCCGGCTCTTTCAATATGGCGCACTGGAAGGTACGCCCGTCCAGGAGCCCCATCACAGCACCTCGGGTCCAATGCTGGTGGGCGGCAGCTGTCAATTCCACCTAATTACGTGACAACACAACTAAAAACACGACTGACCTCGGTGGAAAAATGCGTTCAGCGATCCTACTGCGGAACTAGGCTGAACCAACTTCCGCTTTTGGCCGGCTGCCGTCGTCGGCGGTTTCAGCCCCATTGGGGACATTGGTAAAGACTCAGAGCAGCGTTCCGATGTTCTGGATACTAGTGCCGCTAGCTTACTTGGTCCGGCGGACTATGGGGCAGTGCTGCGATTCGCTCCAGTTCCGATCTAAGTCCAAATGCATTGATTGCATGTTGGAGTCCGTACGTTGCAAATGAAACGGCATCGCGGATTCTCCCTTCCACTTCGCGCAGACGCGCGAGTACAAGAGCTAAGCGAACGTTCGTTATCCCAAATCCACTGAACTCCATCGGACCTTCCACCAAGTGTTCCACTTTCATTGTGTCGAGTGGAGAGGGCGGCATCGACATCGTGTCAAACACCGGGCGACCGTATGCCACGTAGACCTTGGCTGCATCGTTCATTGCCCTTTCAAGTGATGCCTGATCATCATAGCGCCACCACTGATCTGCCCCGGATTCCGACAATCGCCTCCTGAACTCACACGCGGACTCAGCGATCTTCTTTGGGGCGGGTGCGTTACCTAGTACATCAGGAACTGCAACTGGTTGAATAGCAAGATTGATCGCGAACTGTCCTCCGTAGCTCGACCCCTGAATATTGACCACATGGATTTGACCATCCCGAGTGCGGCGGAACGTCCTTCCAGATCCCGTAAAGCCTTCTGCACGAAGTTCTGGAGCCAAGTGAACCTTGATAATGGTTTCGATACGCGTAGTTTCAATGGACATTGTGTTTCCCAAAATTCAAAGTAACAGGCTACTGGTAGACATAGCGTAGAGCCAGACCGTAATGCTGCGCGAAATGAATAGCGACACCGCCATTCAACTAGCGACTTTGTCGTCCCATTAGATGAACGACCGTTTCTGGCCAACTGCCGTCGTTGCTAGGTATCGCCCCAAAGCAGACGTTTCAGCACTCATCAGGAACGCGCGGTCGCCAACGGCTTTGCGTCTGGGTATCGTATCAAGAACGAATGGATGGCTTGTTCAGGCAGGTTGATCAGAATCGTTCCACTGCTGTCCCAACAAGCGATCTCGAACAACGCGCCATCTAGTTGCGGCTCCGGTTCCGTACCGTCCCAATACTGCGGATTGTCCTCGACGTATGGCGCGGGAGCAGGTATCGGACGAAGCCCCTTAGGTACCGCGCTGAATACTGCCCAGATAAACTGGACCTCATAGGCATGCAGGAAGGCTGCAAGCTCGTCGCCAGTGAACCATTGATCATCCGGCGAGAAACCTGGTGGTCTCCAGTTCGTTTCGATGTCGCTGACGTACCAGTCATAGTCTTGCGGCGAAATGTTGGCGGCCTCGAACACGTCGCGCATGTTCGTGTACCAGCGAACTTGACTCGTTTTTTCAAGGATGATGTTCTTCATGTGGCTCTTAATCCTCGAACGTTGAAAGACCGCTTCTGGCCGACAGCGGCCCATCAGCATAACGAATTAGCAAACGAAAAAAGTCACGCATTGTCACTTCGTTTAGCTGACGTCGCAGGCGCTAACCGTCCGTCATCACTTGCCGATGAGTTGCACTTCCAGTACGTTAAACACCGTTACCCCTGAAACAGACGCAATGTCCCAAGGGTATTGTGTATTGATGCGCACCAGCTTGCGCCCAGCCGTGTCCACCCATTCGTGTTCGACAACGCAAGCAATGTATCCCGCCTGCGGATAGCTGCTGTCCGCACGCAGATCGCTGCTACTGACCACTGGCACTTTCTCAATGAATTCATGCCTGCCGCCATCGGCATCGCTCAGCACGCACGCGACCACGCCCGGAAAGGTGTCGTCAACGTAGCGTTCGATCTGTACGGACATTTTTCTTGTATCTCTGTTTAGACTTGAAACTTCCATGTTGCCTCCTCTAACACAGGCTCTGCAAGGCAAAATGCGCTGAGGCAGGCGTTTCCGGTGACGACCAGCCATTCGCGCTGCGTGCCTTCAACACCCTGCAACATGTTCTCTTCCGCACTCCAGCCGCCTGCCAGCACTTCCAGGAGGTGGCTGCCGCATGGGAAGTCACTGGAATTCCAGTATCGCGCCAGGTCGAATTCCTCAAGTAAGCGAAATCCGTCCACGTCGGGGAAGGTGATTTTCAGGCCGCTGACGTCATTTTGCTTACGCGAACAGGCGATCAGCACGATGAGTGTGCCGTCGGCATAGTTGACGGATGCAATATCGGAGTTGGGCTGCACCCCGTTTGATGGCAGATATGCGCGCGCCTTGAACGCCACTTTTGCCATATCGCCCGCTTCAGGCACCACTTTCATCATTTCGCCGCCATCCCCAGCATCTCCCGCACCACCGGCAAAATCATCCCCCAAGCATTCGACGTCGCCGCAATCTCGTCATAATGGCTGGCCCCAGGCAAGATCAGCACTTCCGCATGGTCGCCGGCCAGCTTGGCCTTGGCCGCATAGTCGTGCGCGACTCTGGGTGGGGAGATGGTGTCGAGCTCTCCGGTCGCCAGGACGGTGCGGCTGCCGTTGGGCATCAGGTCGGCGGCGTTGGTGTCGCTGTAGATGTCGGGGCGCTCGGTGCTGGCGCTGCCTGCCAGTTGCGCGATGTCGCGTTCGCAGCTGGTCTTGATCAATTCCTGTTCATGGCGCAGGTCGGCCAGGCCGCCCAGGCTGAGGATATTCCTGATCGGCAGATATTGTGCGCGGTACAGGGGGCTGGTCTTTGGCAGTTTTTCCCGCCCGGCGATCCACTGCACCAGCTGGCCGCCGGCCGAGTGGCCCATGGCAAGGATGCGCTTCACGTCCAGCTGGTATTGGGGCGCGTGTTGCTGCAGGCTGTCCAGGGCCGCGTGCATGTCTTCGTAGGTGCCCGGATAGCCGCCGCCTGGCTCGTCCACGCGCCGGTATTCCACATTCCACACGGCGATGCCTTGCGCCACGAGGGCGCCGGCCACGTTGCGCATCTGTTTGATGCCGCCGAAGGCCACCGTCCAGCAGCCGCCATGAACGAGCACGACGACGGGGAACGGGCCGCTGCCTTCGGGCCGGAACAGCTGCGCGTATTGCGATGGCGCGGGGCCATAGGCGATCTGCGCCGTGG
The DNA here is from genome assembly GCF_059423585.1 of Janthinobacterium sp. GW460-12-1-14-LB5. Taxonomy (NCBI): domain Bacteria; kingdom Pseudomonadati; phylum Pseudomonadota; class Betaproteobacteria; order Burkholderiales; family Oxalobacteraceae; genus Janthinobacterium; species Janthinobacterium sp. GW460-12-1-14-LB5. The sequence goes on from NZ_JBWKYD010000015.1 coordinate 63,963, forward strand.
GGGCGGGGCCGTTCAGGGCCAGGTAGTCGTCCAGGCTCATGGGGACGGCGACGGCGCCTTGGGCGGAGGCGAGCAGGGCGGTGGCGATCAGGGAAGACGGCAAGGAGGTAGGCATGCTGGGATTCGCTTGAGAAGAGAGCAACACTGTAGCATAGGGCCGCGTGGCGGCAGAGATCAAGCGGCATGCTGTTTTCCTCCTGCAAGAGCGTTGCCCCATGGTATATTTCGGCATCAGTTTTCCCCTTATCGACACGGTGCACGCAAACAACATTCTTTCCTTGCTGGACGCCGAGCATAGTGCGCTGGGCAGCATCGCGGCAGGCGCCGACCTGGCCCATGCACTGGAACACTTGTTGCTGGCGCTGCAAGACCTGGCCGAGGGCGGCGCGCACGCCTGCCTCGTGCTCATCGACGAGGCCGACCGCTTTTGCGGCTTGTCCGCGCCCAGCCTGCCGCAAGACCTGTGCCTGGCCCTGCGCCACGGCGGCGACCAGCCGTCCCCGTTCGGCACGGCCGCCTTTTCCGGCGCGCCCGTATATTGCGGCGACATCACGCGCGACGTGCACTGGAGCGCGGGACGCAAGGAAGCCATGCTGCACGGCTACCGCGCCTGCTGGGTCGCTCCCGTCTTCGGCGCCAAGGGCCATATCCTGGGCGTGCTGGGCCTGTTTTTCCAGGCGCCATGCCATCCCACCCAGCCCGAGATCGAATTGCTGGCGCTGGCCGCGCGCGTGGCCGCGCATGTGATTGAGCGGGGCCAGCTGGAAAAAGCGCTGCACGACAGCCGCGAACACTTCCATTACGCCATCGAGCTGAACACGCAAGTGCTGTGGACGGCCGACCTCGACGGCAAGCTCGACTATGTGGCGCAGCGCTGGCGCGACTGGACGGGAGGCAGCGGCCTCGCTACCAGCTGGCTCGATGCCATCCATCCCGAGGACGTGCCCCGTACACTGGCGGCGTGGAGCGAAGCGGTGGGCAGCGGCCAGCCGCTGGACCAGGAAATGCGCGTGCGCCAGCAGGACGGCCGCTACCGCTGGGTGCATTCGCGCGCCTACTGCCGGCTCGACGAGCGGGGGCAGCCCGTGAAATGGTACGGTTCCTGCGAGGATATCGACGAACACTGGCAGGCGCGCAACGCCTTGCTCGACAGCGAAGCGCAGTTCCGTTCGCTGGCCTCGACCATGCCCAACCAGGCCTGGCTGGCGCATGGCAGCGGCGCCACCTACTGGGTCAACCAACAGGTGTGCGAATACACGGGGCAATCGATGAAGTCGCTCGTGTCCACCGGTTTTCGCCAGTGCGTGCACCCGGACGACGTGCAGGCCACGCAAAAAAGCTGGGAGCGGGCCGTCGCCACCGCCAGCGCCTACGAACACGAGTTCCGCATGCGCCGCGCCAGCGACGGCGCCTACCGCTGGTTCCTGGCGCGCGCCTTGCCCCTGTTCGACGAGGCAGGCACGGTGCTGCGCTGGGTGGGCACGAATACGGACGTGCAGGAACAGAAGAACGTGCTGGAAAAGATGGCCTACCTGAATTCCTCGCTGGAAGTGGAAATGGCCAACCGCACGGCCGACCGCGACCGCATGTGGCGGCTGTCGACCGACATCATGCTGGTGGCGGACCTGGCCGGCATGATCATCGCCGTCAATCCCGCCTGGAGCAAGATCCTCGACCGGCCGGAAATCGAATCGCTGGGCATGGACTTCATCAGCCTTGTGCATCCCGACGACCGCATGGCGGCCTTGAAGGACCTGTCGCGCCTGGCCCACGGCGCGCCCACCTTGCGCATGGAAAACCGCTACCGCCGGCGCGATGGCGGCTACCGCTGGATTTCCTGGACGGCCGTGCCGGCGCAAAAGCTGATCCACGCCATCGGCCGCGACGTCACGGACGAGAAGGAGGCGCGGCTGGCGCTGGTGCGCAGCGAGCAAGCCTTGCTGCAGGCGCAGAAGCTGGAATCGATCGGCAAGCTGACGGGCGGCGTGGCCCACGATTTCAACAATGTGCTGCAAATCATTTCCGGCAATCTGCAACTGCTGAAACTGACGGTGTCCGACAATCCGCAGGCGGCCAGGCGCCTCGATTCGGCGGCCTCGGCCGTCGAACGGGGCGCCAAGCTGTCGTCGCAACTGCTGGCCTTTGCGCGGCGTCAACCGTTGAAGCCGCTGGTGACGGACCTGGGCCGGCTGCTGCGCCGCATGCATGAGCTGATCCGCCGCGCCCTGGGCGAAGCGATTGCCGAGGAAACCTTCATCAGCGAAGGCTTGTGGCATACCCTGGTCGACCCGAACCAGATGGAAAACGTGCTGTTGAACATGGCCATCAACGCGCGCGACGCGATGGAGAAGGGCGGCCGGCTCACGTTTACCTTGAGTAATGTCACGCTCGATGCCGCCTACGCCAGCCTGCATGCCGATGTGCTGGAAGGGCAATACGTGCTGCTGACCATCACGGACACGGGCCATGGCATGGAGCGCGACGTGATCGACCAGATTTTCGAGCCCTTCTTTACCACCAAGCGCGAAGGCGAGGGCACGGGCCTGGGCCTGTCCATGGCCTACGGCTTCATCCGCCAGAGCGCGGGCCATATCAAGGTGCACAGCGCGCCCGGCGCCGGCACGACCTTCAAGATATATCTGCCGCGCTCGCTGGAAAAGCTGGCCGAACCGCCGCCGGGCCTGACGGGCCCCGTGCTGGGCGGCGGCGAGACCATCCTCGTGGTGGAAGACGATGCTCCGGTGCAACACACGGTGGTCGACATGCTGCGCGGCCTCGGCTACGACGTGCTGCATGCGGACGACGGCGCCTCGGCGCTGGCCCTGCTGGGCACGGGCGTGGCTATCGACCTGCTGTTTACGGACGTCGTCATGCCGGGTCCCGTCAGCAGCAAGGAGCTGGCGCAGCAGGCGAAATTGCTGCTGCCCGAGCTGGCCGTGCTGTTTACGTCAGGCTATACGCACAACGCCATCATGCAGGGCGGGCGGCTGGACCCGGGTGTCGAGCTGTTGAGCAAGCCCTACCAGCGCGAAGACCTGGCGCGGCGCCTGCGCCACCTGCTGGCCGACCGCCGCCTGGTGGGCGCGCCCGACCCGTCCGGGCGGCGCATCCTGCTGGTGGAAGACAACGACGATGCGCGCGAAATGACCACGGAAATGCTCAATATGCTGGGCCACACCGTGCATGGCGTGGCCAGCGCGGAAGCGGCCATGCCGCTCCTGGCCATGCCGGGCCTGGACGTGCTGGTGACGGACATCAGCCTGCCCACCATGTCCGGCCTGGAACTGGCGCGCCATGCGCGCGCGCACTGGCCGCAGCTGGAGGTGGTGTTTGCTTCCGGGCACGACTGGGGCGCCAGCCTGATGCAGGACGCCAGCGCGCGTTTCCTGCGCAAGCCGTTCGGCCTGGAAGAACTGGCCGGCGCACTGAAGGCGCGCCGGCTCGACGTCTACTGATTTGGCGGCAGCAAGGCCCGCTGCAATTGCTCGACGGTAAATGGTTTCACCAGAAAGCGCGCCTGCGGGTCCAGCACGCCGGAATTGGCGGGGGAGTGGCCCGTGGAAAACACCACTTCCAGCTGCGGCTGTTCGCGCGCCGCCCGTGCGGCCAGCTCGGCGCCCGACATCCGCGGCAGGCTGATATCGGTCAGCAGCAGTTCCAGTCCCGGCGTAGCCAGCAGGGGCAAGGCTTCCTCTGCCGTGCCCACGGCCAGCACCGTGTGTCCCAGCATGGCCAGCAGATCGCCCGTCATGGCGCGCGCATCGCTATTGTCTTCCACCAGCAGGATATGCCTGCCCTCCGGCCGCGCCGGAGCGGCCTGCGGCGCCAGTTGCTCGCGGTACTGGTGCAGGGCTGTCACGTGCTGGCGGTTGGCCAGCAGGTGGCGGATGCGCCGCGCCAGGTCTTCGCGCCGGTAGGGCTTGCTCAACAGTTCCACGCCCGGTTCCAGCCGGCCGCCCTGCATGATGGCGTCCTGCGTGTAGCCCGAAGTGAACAGCACGGCCAGCTTCGGCAGCAGCACGCGGGCCTGGCGCGCCAGTTCCGTGCTGGCCACCTTGCCCGGCATCACCACGTCCGTAAACAGCAGGTCGATGGGCACGCCGCTGCCGACGATGGCCAGCGCGCTTTCGCCATCGCTGGCGCGCAGCACGGCGTAGCCGAGGCCGCGCAGCATGTCGACCACCGTCGTCTGCACCTGCACGTCGTCTTCCACGACGAGGATGGTTTCCTTGCCGCCCAGCACGGGGCCGCCCAGTTGCAGCGGCAGTTCCGTTTCCGCTTCGAGCGAGCGCGGCAGGTAGATGCGGAAGGTGCTGCCATGGCCGGGCACGCTGTCCACCGTCAGGTGGCCGCCGCTCTGGCGCAGGAAGCCGTACGCCATGCTCAAACCGAGTCCCGTGCCTTCGCCTTCGCTTTTGGTCGTGAAGAACGGTTCGAAAATCTTGTCCAGCAGCTCGGTGGGAATGCCCGTGCCGGTATCCGAGACGGCCAGCTGCACGTAGTCGCCGGGCGTGACGTCCGCATGGCGGGCCGCGTAGGCACTGTCCAGCACGCTGTTGCCCAGTTCGATGGTCAGCTGGCCCTGGCCGGCCATGGCGTCGCGCGCGTTGATGGCCAGGTTGAGGATGACGTTTTCCAGCTGGTGCGGGTCGACCAGGGCGCGCCAGCAATCGTCGGCCAGCAGCAAGCGCGTCTCGATGCTTTCGCCTGTGGCGCGCCGCAGCAGGTCTTCCGTGGCGCGCAGCAGCTGCGCCAGGTCCGTTACCAGCGGTTTTAACGGTTGACGCCGCGCAAAAGCCAGCAGCTGCGCCGACAGCTTGGCGCCCCGTTCCACGGCGGCCGAGGCGCTGGCGATGCGCTTGGCGGCCAGCGGGTCGTCGTCCAGGCCCAGCTGCAGCAACTGCAGATTGCCGGAGATAATTTGCAGGACATTATTGAAATCATGGGCCACGCCGCCCGTCAGCTTGCCCAGCGCTTCGAGCTTTTGCGATTGCAGCAGCGCCATTTCGCTGTGGCGCAAGGATTCCTGCATGCTGCGCAAGGTGCTTTCCGCTTCCTTTTCCAGCGTGACGTGGCGCCCGGTGGCGAACACCAGGTCGCCTTCGCTTGCGGCCACCCACGACAGCCAGCGGTGGCCGCCCTCGCGGTGCCGGTAGCGGTTTTCAAAGCTGGGGATGGATTCCTTGCTTACCTGCAACAAGGCCTGGCGCGTGGCGGCGGCATCCTCGGGCAGCACGAAGTCGAACAGGCTGCGGCCCAGCATTTCCTCGGGCAGCCAGCCCAGGATGGCGCTGGCGGCGGGGTTGACGGCGGCAAAGCAGCCGTCGGCATCGATGGCCACCATCAGGTCTTGCGCGCTGCGCCACAGCCGCTCGCGCTCGCTGTTGCGCGCGGCCAGTTCCGCTTCCAGCTTCTTTTCCACGGTGATGTCGCGCGCGCTGCAATACACCTTCTCGCCCTCGGGCACGGCCACCCACGACAGCCAGTGCCAGCCGCCCAGCTTGTGGCGGTAGCGGTTTTCGAAACGCAGCGCCGGCTGGCCCTGGTTGGCCGCTTCCCAGGCCGCATGCGTGCGCGGCAAGTCTTCGGGATGGATCAGTTCCAGGAAGCGCGTCGTGCGGATTTCCTCCGCCGACCAGCCCAGGGTGGCTTGCCAGGCGGGGTTCGAGTGCTCGAAATAGCCGTCCAGGTTGAGCACGCCCAGCAAATCGGGGCTGACGTTCCAGGTGCGGCCGAATTCGCGCGTGCGCTCGGCCACCTGCGTTTCCATGCTGGCACTGAGGGCGCGCAGCCGTGCTTCCGCCTGCGCCCGCAAAATGGTCGACCAGACCCGTTCCGACACTTGCACGGCCAGTTCGATCTCGTCCGCATGCCATAGCCGCGCCGCGCGGCTGTGCACGACGAACAGGGCCGCCAGTCGCCCCTCCTTGGCAATGGGAATGTTCAGGAAGGCGCGGATGCCCAGGCGCGCGAACGTGGACAGCGCGGCCGGCATGGCCGTGCGCGGGTCGCTCGCCACATCGCTGACGGCAAGCGCCTGGCCGGCCGCCAGCGCCTCGGCCAGGCGGGCCGCATAATCGCCGAGGAAATATTCGCCGGCGGCACCGGGCGCCAGGCCGTCGCTCCACGCATGCTGCAGGGTAGGGCATTGCAGGGTCTGGTCGATATCGAAACAGGCCACTTGCTGGGCGCCCAGGCGCTGTCCCAGCAGCTGCGCCGACAGGGAAAGGATGTCGCCCGTGTCTTGCAGCAGCCGCAGCCGGCGTTCCAGCTGCAACAGAAAGGCGACGGCGCTGGCGCCGGTCTGGCTGCTGGAGGCGGGTGTGCTGCTCATGGGGGTCTCAGCTGCCGGCCAGCGGCAGGGTGACGCTGAACAGGGCGCCATTGCCGGGCTGGCTTTGCAGGGTGATGGCGCCGCCATGCGCATCGACCAGCTGCTTGGTGATGAACAGGCCCAGGCCCAGGCCGCCCGTGCGGTCCTGGTGCATGACGCGCTCGAAGGCGTCGAAGATGCGTTCCTGGTCGCGCGCGTTGATGCCGATGCCATGGTCGCGCACTTCGATGACGGCGCTGTTCTGCGTGTGCGCCAGGCTGATCTCCACGGGCTGGCCCTGGCCGTAGCGCACGGCGTTGCTGATCAGGTTGACAACGATCTGCTCGACGCGGAAGGCATCCCAGTAACCGTGGATGGCTTCGAAGGCCAGCACTTCCAGCACGCTGCCCGTGGCGGCCGCACACGGCGCCAGGTCGTCGGCCACGCGGCGCACCAGGCTGGTCAGGTCGACGGCTTCGCGGCGGATCGACAGCTTGCCGCTGGTGATGCGCGAGACGTCGAGCATGTCATCGATCAGGCGTACCATGCTGCGGATTTGCCGCCCGTCGCGCGCCACCATCTTGCCCAGTTTTTCCGGCTCGAAGGCGGCCAGGTTGCCCCGTTCGAGGTTGACGGTGCGCATCTGCGTCTCGAGGAACAGCGTATTGAGCGGCGTGCGCAGTTCGTGCGCCACCATGGACATGAATTCGTCGCGCAGGCGCAGCGAACGCTGCAGCTCTGCCTGCGTGGCGCGTAATTCTTTCAATAACGCTTCCTGTTGCTGGCGGCTGTGCTCGAGCGCCTGCACCTGGCGCCGCGTCTCGCTGCGCTGCTGGTGCAGGGCAACAAAAACGTTGACCTTGCTTTGCACGGCATTGATGTCGAGCGGCTTGTGCAGGAAATCGACGGCGCCGCTTTCATAGCCCTGGAAGGCGAAATTCATTTCCTTGCCGGCCGCCGTGACGAAGACGATGGGGATGTGGCGCGTCTTTTCCGTGCCGCGCATCAATTGCGCCAGCTCAAAGCCATCCATTTCCGGCATTTGCACGTCGAGGATGGCCAGCGCGAAATCGTGCTCCAGCAGCAGGGCCAGCGCTTCCTCGCCCGAGGAGGCCTGGTAGACGCTGCGGTCGCTCTCGCGGATCAGCGCATTGAGCGCGCGCAAGTTTTCCGGCAAGTCGTCGACGATCAGCAGTTTGGTGCTTGTTTCATTCATCATGTTTCATTCCTGGCATGTGCCGTCCAGCGTAATGGGAAGCGGCGTGCGACGGCGCACGCTTGCGGTAGAGCTTTTCGGGGCCCGGCAAGGGTTCGAAGTCGGCGGCAAAGCGCGTGAAATGCGTGCTTTCCTTGCTGCCCAGGCCCAGGAAACCCCGGTGGCACAGTGAATCGTGGAACAGGCCCAGGGCCCGTTCCTGCAAGGTTTTATTGAAGTAAATCAGCACGTTACGGCAGCAAATCAATTGCGTTTCGATAAAAACGCTGTCCGTGGACAGGCTGTGGTCGGCAAAGTTGATCCTGTCGAGCAAGTGCTGCTGGAAACGCGCCGTGGCATGTTCGACCGTGTAGTACTCGGCCAGCTGGCCCAGGCCGCCCGCGGCCAGGTAATTGTCGCCGTAGTCGGCCATGCGGTGCAGTGGGTATACGCCGCGCGCGGCCGTGGCCAGCGCTTGCGGATTGATGTCGGTGGCGTAGATCGTGCTGCGTTCAAGCAAGCCTTCCTCGTGCAGCATGATGGCCAGCGACAGCGCTTCTTCGCCCGTGCAGCAGCCGGCCACCCAGATGGTCGGCGACGGGTAGGTTTTCAGCACGGGCACGACGTGTTCGCGCAGGGCGAGGAAAAACGCCGGGTCGCGGAACATTTGCGTGACGGGCACGGTCAAAATCTGCAGCAGCTTGCCAAAGGCGGTCGCGTCGTCCAGCACCAACTGCTGCAAGGCGGGCAGGTCGGCGCAGTGGAAGCGCTCCAGCGCCTGGTTCAGGCGCCGGCGTTGCGAGGGCAAAGAGTAGTCGCGAAAATCATAGCTGTAGCGCTGATAGATTGCTTCCATCAGCGCGTGCAGTTGCGCGTCCGTGGTGCGCAGGGACATCAGTATCGCTCCATCACATGCGTTCCATCTTCGGCATCCACACGCGCAGCAGCGAATACAGGCGGTCCAGGTCGATCGGCTTGGCCAGGTAGTCGGAGGCGCCCGCCTGCAGGCATTCTTCCTGGTCATTCTTCATGGCCTTGGCCGTAATCGCAATGATGGGCAGCTTGTTGTAGCGGCCATCGGCGCGGATCAGGCGCGTCGCTTCCAGGCCATCCATGCCCGGCATCATGACATCCATCAACACCAGGTCGATATCGTCCACGCTGTTGAGCTTGCTGATGGCTTCGAAGCCGTTGCGGCCGATTTCCACCACCACGCCTTTCTGTTCCAGCGCATTCGTCAGGGCAAAGATGTTGCGCACGTCGTCGTCCACCAGCAAAATCTTGCGCCCTTCGAACACGCGTTCGCGGCTGCGCACCTGCTGCAGCATGCCCTGGCGCTCGCTCGACAGTTCCGACTCCACCTTGTGCAGGAAGAGGGTGACTTCGTCAAGCAGGCGCTCGGGCGAACGGGCGCCCTTGATGATGATCGAGCGCGAATACTTCATCAGATCCGCCTCTTCCTCGCGGCTCAGGTTGCGGCCCGTGTAGACGATGACGGGCGGGAACGAGCACAGCTCTTCATGCTCCATGCGTTCGAGCAATTCGTTGCCCTGGATATCAGGCAGCTTCAAGTCGATGATCATGCAGTCGAAAATCTGTGTCTTCAGCAGTTCCAGCGCCTGTTCGCCCAGCGCCACGGCCGTGATTTCCACGTCGTCGTCGCTGATCAGGTGCACCACGCTTTCGCGCTGGCGTTCGTCGTCCTCGACCAGCAGGATGCGCTTCATCTGCTGCGTGAATTTTGATTCGAGCTTGCGGAACACTTCCTTCAGCTGTTCGCGCGTGCGCGGCTTGGTGGCGTAGCCGATGGCGCCCAGCTGCATGGCTTCCTGGATCTGGTCGTTGCCGGAGACGATGTGCACGGGAATGTGGCGCGTCAGCGGGTTTTCCTTCAATTGCTGCAAGACCAGCAAGCCCGGGCGGTCCGGCAAGCCCATGTCGAGCAGGATGGCGTCGGGCAGGAATTCTTCCGCCAGGCGCAAGCCTTCATCGGCGCCGTGCGCCACCAGGCAGCGGTACTGCATTTCATGCGCGAGGTCGAACAGGATGCCGGCAAACGACGGTTCATCCTCGATCACCAGCACGGAACGCTGGCCCGTCTTGACGGCGGGCACACTGTCGCGGTCATCCTGGAAGGTGGGCAGCGGCACGGGCTTGGCGGCGGGCGCCGCCTTCGGCGCGGCGGCGGTTTTTGCGGGCGCTTGCGGTGCGGCGGCGGGCGCGCTTGCTGTTTCCACCGCCCGTTCCGGCATCATGGCCGGCAGCATCAATGTAAACGTGCTGCCGTGGCCCGGCGTGCTGGCCAGCTCGATGCTGCCGCCCAGCAAGGCGGCCAGGTCGCGCGAGATGGACAGGCCCAGGCCCGTGCCGCCATAGCGGCGGCTGGTGGTGCCGTCCGCCTGGTGGAAGGCGTCGAAAATCTTGTGCTGCTGGTCGTCGGCGATGCCGATGCCCGAATCCTGCACCTGGAAGCGCACCTGGCCGGCCGCATCGGCGCTCACGTGCAGCGACACGGTGCCCGCATCCGTAAACTTGATGGCGTTCGACAGCAGGTTCTTCAGGATTTGCTCGAGGCGCTGGCGGTCGCTGACGAAGGACGGCGGCGTGTCCGGCGCCACCTTGACGTCAAATACCAGTTTCTTTTGCTGCGCCTGGGCGCCGAACAGCATCTTCATGCTGCTGAGCAGCTCGTCGAAGGGCACGGCGTCCGGCGTCAATTCCAGCTTGCCCGCCTCGACCTTGGAAATGTCGAGGATATCGTTGATGAGGGTCAACAAGTCGTTGCCGGCCGAATAAATGGTTTGCGCAAACGTCACTTGTTCCGGCGTCAGGTTGCCGCTGCTGTTGTCTGACAGCAGCTTCGACAGGATCAGCGAGCTGTTCAGCGGAGTGCGCAGCTCATGCGACATGTTCGCCAGGAATTCGGATTTGTAGCGGCTGGCCCGCTGCAGCTCGTCCGCGCGCGCTTCCAGCTGGGCGTGCGCCTCGACGATGGCCATGTTTTTCTGGTCCAGCGACAGCGCCTGCACGGCCAGCTGCTCGTTCGACTGCTCCAGCGCCGCCTTTTGCTCTTCCAGGTGGGCTTGCGACTGTTCCAGCACGCGCGACTGCTCGCCCAGCTCTTCATTGGCCGTGCGCAATTCTTCCTGCTGCACTTCCAGCTCTTCGTTCAGTTGCTGGGTTTCTTCCAGCACGTTTTGCAGGCGCTGGCGGTACAGGGCCGCTTCCAGCGAGGTGCCGATATTCGCGCCAATCAGGTTCAGCCATTCCTTGGCGCGGGCGCTGACGGGATGCGTAAAGCCCAGTTCGATGACGCCGTTGACGACGCCTTCATTGTTGACGGGCACCAAAACCAGTTCCAGCGGCGCGCCGCTGCCCAGGCTCGACGTCACGGTCAGATAATTCTCGGGCACTTGCTGCACATGCTTGAGGCGCTTTTCGCGCGCCGTCTCGCCCACCAGGCCTTCGCCCAGCTTGAACACCTGTTTTTCCTTCACGCCCTGTTCGTTGAAGCCGTACACGGCCGTGCGGCGCAGGCTGCCGTCTTCATCGACGACGTACAGGGTGGCCACGGCCACTTCCAGCCGGTGGGCGAGGAAATCGAGCACGTGCCGTCCCAGCTGCGGCAGGCCCAGCTGGCCGCTCGTGTGGGCCGCCAGCTCCGTCTGTCCCGTGCGCAGCCACGCCTGTTCCTGCAGCACGTCGTTGTCCTTGCTCCGCTGTTCCAGCGCTTCATTGTAGATGTCGGACAGGCGCAGCAGTTCGCGCCGGCCCAGATAGGCAAGCAAGCCCGACATGCCCAGGCTGAGGACGAGGAATACCGCCACGGCCAGCATGGTGCGGCCCTCGGCCGTGTCGGCCCGTTCCTGGCGCAGCCGTTGCTCCATGGACAGGAAAGTGAGGAATTCGCGGCGGATTTCATCGAATTCCAGCTTGCCTTCTCCCTGGCGCACGCGCGCGAGGAATTCCTGGTTATTGCGGCGCTGGCCGATCACGGCTTCCGCGTACTCCATCCACTGGCCTTGCAGCGCGCGGATGCGGCGCAAGCGGTCCACCTGGATGGGGCTGTCGGACACGAGTTCGAGCAGGGTGCTCATTTCCACGGCGATCTTTGCCTTGCCCGACTTATATGGCGCCAAAAACGTTTCATCGCCCGTCAGCAGGTAGCCGCGCATGCCTGTTTCCAGGTCGACGGACAGCTTCATGACTTCGTTGGCGTTGCCGATCACCCGTTCGGAATGCTCGACCGAGCGCAGGGCCGACAGCAGGTAGGCGATCAGGCCGACAAACACGAGGGCGGTGACGACCCCGATGACCAGCGGCAAGGTGACGTTGCGGGCGAGGATGCGGCGAAAGCTGAAGGAATCGATCGGGGTCTTGGTATTCATCATGTCCGTGTAAGGCTGTCGCGAAAAAATCAATTTTAATTGAAATGCAAGTTTTCTGGTGGTCAAGCATAGCGTGCGCTAGCATAACAGCCTTGCGCTCAATTGCCGACTTGCAAGCCTGTGCAAAGCGCGGCAACGCACAGAGCAAAGTAGCGAAAAAATCAAGCTTGCCACGATTGAGGCAGATCAACGAGATTAGCGGTTCGCATCCTAAGATGCAGGAGGTGGCGGCGTCCCTGCGGACGGCCGCCGTGTGCAAACCAGCCTTTGCAGGAGGACATCATGGCTAATCAATTGATCCGTCGCGATACGCAAAACCCGCTGGCACGTTTCGACCCGTTCAGCGACATGGAAGAATTCATGCATGACTTTTTTGCGCCCGCCTTGCGCCTGCGCGAAGGGGGTACATCGCGCATGCGCGTCGACATTTCTGAAACCGAGCAAGCCTACCAGGTGCAGGCGGACATTCCTGGCGTCAACAAGGACGATATCAAGGTCTCCATCGACGGCAACCGCGTCTCCATCAGTGCCGAACTCAAGGATGAAAGAGTGACGCGCGACGGCGGCGGCAAGACCGTGCGCAGCGAACGTGAGTACGGCCAGCACTACCGCAGTTTCGTGCTGCCGCACGAGGTGGACGAGGCCGGTGCGCAGGCCCGCTACGAAAACGGCGTGCTGCTGCTGGACTTGCCGAAGAAAGAGGGCACGGGCGGGCGGCAGCTGGCGATACAGTAAGCCTGGCCAAGGCCCGGACATGAAAAAACGCCGGACGGTGCCGGCGTTTTTTCAGTGCGGTGCACGCTACCCACTATATATATGTCAGTCGCGGATTTCCAGCGCCCGGTTCAGGCTCAGCGCGGCCAGCGAGGCGACGGCGCCCGACAGCAGGTAGAAGCTGACATAGGCCAGGCCGAAGTTGGCCGACAGGCCCAGCGCCACCAGCGGAGCGAAGCCGGCACCGACCAGCCAGGCCAGGTCGGACGTCAGGGCCGCGCCCGTGTAGCGGAAGCGGGCAGGGAAGTTGGCCGTCACGGCGCCGGCTGCCTGGCCGTAGGACAAGCCCAGCAGGCTGAAGCCGACGAGGATGAACACGTCCTGGCCCGTATTGCCGCCGCCCATCAGGGTCGGCACGAAGGCGCTGAAGATGGCGATCAGCACGGCCAGCACGCCCAGGGTGGTGCGGCGGCCCACTTTATCGGCCAGCAAGCCGGAAATCACCACGCCGACGGCGGCCAGCACGGCGCCCAGCATCTGGATCTGCAGGAAGTCCGAAGCGGAACGCGTCTGGTAGACGGAAATCCATGACAGCGGGAACACGGTCACCAGGTGGAACAGGGCGTAGCTGGCCAGCGCGGCGAGGGCGCCGATCAGCACGTTGCGGCCCTGGCCGCGGCCCATTTCAAACACGCTCACGGGCTGCAGTTCGCGTTCGTCGAGCAGGCGCGCATATTCATTTGTCGACACCAGGCGCAAGCGGGCAAACAGGGCCACCACGTTGATGGCGAAGGCCACATAGAAGGGATAGCGCCAGCCCCAGTCGAGGAATTCTTCATCCGTCAGGGTGGTCAGCATGAACCAGAACAGGCCGGCGGCGATCAGGAAGCCGGCGGGCGCGCCCAGCTGGCCCAGCATGGCGTACCAGCCGCGCTTGTTTTCCGGCGCGTTCAGGGCCAGCAGCGACGGCAAGCCATCCCAGGAACCACCGAGCGCCACGCCCTGGCCGATGCGCAGCACGGACAGCCAGACGATGGCGGCAAAGCCCAGGTGGGCGTAGGTCGGCAGGAAGGCGATGCCGGCCGTCGACACGCCCAGCAGGAAGAGGGCGAACGTCAGCTTGGCGCTGCGTCCCATGCGGCGCTGGATCTCCATGAAGATCACGGTGCCGAACGGACGGGCGATGAAGGCGAACGAGAAGATCAGGAAAGCATATAATGTGCCCTCCAGGCGTTCTTCGAACGGGAAGAAGACGCGCGGAAACACCAGCACCGAAGCGATGGCGTAGACAAAGAAGTCAAAGTATTCGGAAGCGCGGCCGATGATCACGCCGACGGCGATCTCACCGGGGTCGATATGCGATTCGACCGTGCCGGCCCCGCGTGCGTCGCGCAGGGAGTGGGGGGAAAAGTCGGCGGGTACGTCCCCGCTGTGTGTGCGCGTGCTGGACATGATGATCGTCTCCAATATAGTTTCGAGTTCGGCCAACGCGTAACTTACCCCGGGTGTCTCACGCCCGGAGTAGGACTATTCAATAGATAGCTGTAGGAAAACTCCTCAACCACCAAGTGAAAATCCGAGCAAGGGGTAGGACAAAACGTCCAATTGCCAACGCGCTCCAGTGAGAATACAGTACCATATCTTCATCCCCTGTACTGGACTTTCCTGTATGTTTTCATTAAAAGTTCGTCGCGGACTGCTTCTTTTACCTCTCGCATTGTTGGCTGGTTGCAATACGGTGGTACTGAATCCGTCTGGCGACATCGCAGTTCAGCAAGGCAATCTGATTGTCATCTCGACATTGCTGATGCTGTTGATTATCGTTCCGGTAATCGCCCTGACCCTGCTGTTTGCATGGCGCTATAGAAAAAACAATACCGCGGCCAAATACGAGCCGGACTGGGACCACTCGACTCGCCTCGAGCTGATCATCTGGGGCGCGCCCCTGCTGATCATCATCGTGCTGGGCCTGCTGACCTGGATCAGTACCCACACCCTCGATCCATACCGCCCATTGAGCCGTATCGACGCCAACCGCCCGATTCCCGCCAGCCACAAACCGATGATCGTCGAAGTCGTGGCGCTGGACTGGAAATGGCTGTTCATCTACCCGGAGCAAGGCATCGCTTCCGTGAATGAACTGTACGCGCCCGTCGACCGTCCGATCCGCTTCAAGATCACCGCCTCGTCCGTCATGAACTCGTTCTTCATCCCCGCACTGGCAGGTCAGATCTACGCCATGCCGGGCATGGAAACGCAGTTGAATGCCGTCATCAACAAGCCTGGTGTGTACAAGGGCTTCTCCGCGAACTACAGCGGTGCCGGTTTCTCGGGCATGCGCTTCAAGTTCCACGGCGTGAATGATGCGGACTTCGACAAATGGGTGGAATCGGCACGTGCCGGTGGCGGCGCGCTGAACCGCGACGACTACCTGTCGCTGGCCCAGCCTAGCGAACGCGATCCGGTGCGCCGCTACAGCGCCGTGCCTAACGATCTGTACAAGGCAATTCTGAACCGCACCATCGTTTCCGACGCCCTGTGCGTGACGCCGGTCGAGCCATACAAATTGACGATGGCAAAAAGCCCGGTAGCGGCCGTAACGGCAGTAGTCGCTAGCGATGCAGTCGTGGAAAAGGGCGTTCAAGCCAAGTAACCACTGCATGAATCCCGCAGCGCATCGTAGTGGCGCTGCAGATACTGGCGCCGCTTGCCTGGCGCCTCCCTTTTTTCTCTGAGAGTAACAATGCTAGACCATATTGATCTGACGAAGCTTATATTCGGCCGTCTGACTTGGGATGCAATTCCATTTCACGAACCTATCCTGCTGGCGACCTTTGCAATGGTCGCCCTGGGCGGTATCGCACTCGTTGCGGCACTGACGTATTTCCGCGTCTGGGGTACCCTGTGGCGCGACTGGATCACCAGTATCGACCATAAAAAAATCGGTATCATGTACATGATCCTGGGCCTGGTCATGCTGCTGCGCGGCTTTGCCGACGCGCTGATGATGCGTACCCAGCAGGCGATCGCCTTTGGCGACAATGCCGGCTTCCTGCCGCCGCATCACTACGACCAGATCTTCACCGCCCACGGCGTGATCATGATCTTCTTCGTCGCGATGCCTTTCGTGACGGGTCTGATGAACTACGTGGTGCCGCTGCAGATCGGCGCGCGCGACGTGGCTTTCCCATTCCTCAACAACTTCAGCTTCTGGATGACCACCATGGGCGCCGCCCTGGTCATGGCTTCGCTGTTCGTCGGCGAATTCGCCCGCACGGGCTGGCTGGCGTATCCGCCGCTGTCGGGCATCGTCGGCAGTCCGGACGTGGGGGTAGACTATTACATCTGGTCCTTGCAGATTGCCGGGGTCGGGACGCTATTGTCCGGTGTCAACCTGATCGCCACCATCGTCAAGATGCGCGCGCCTGGCATGACCTGGATGAAAATGCCCGTCTTCACCTGGACCGCACTGTGCACCAACATCCTGATCGTCGCCGCCTTCCCGGTGCTGACGGCTGTATTGGCCATGCTGTCGCTGGACCGCGTTGCCGGCTTTAACTTCTTCACGACGGAACTGGGCGGCAACGCCATGATGTACGTCAACCTGATCTGGATCTGGGGTCACCCGGAAGTCTACATTCTGATCCTGCCGCTGTTCGGCGTGTTCTCGGAAGTGGTCGCCACGTTCAGCAGCAAGCGCCTGTTCGGCTACGCCTCGATGGTGTACGCCACCTGCGTCATCATGATCCTGTCGTACCTGGTATGGCTGCATCACTTCTTCACCATGGGTTCGGGCGCCAGCGTCAACTCCTTCTTCGGCATCACGACGATGATCATTTCGATCCCGACGGGCGCGAAGATCTTCAACTGGCTGTTTACCATGTACCGCGGCCGTATCCGCTTTGAACTGCCGATGCTGTGGACGATCGGCTTCATGGTCACCTTCACCATCGGCGGCATGACCGGCGTGTTGCTGGCCGTACCTCCAGCGGACTTCGTGCTGCACAACAGCCTGTTCCTGATTGCCCACTTCCACAACGTGATTATCGGCGGCGTGGTGTTCGGTGTATTTGCTGCAATTAACTACTGGTACCCGAAAGCCTTCGGCTACAAGCTCGACGCGTTCTGGGGCAAGTGCTCGTTCTGGTTCTGGTTCGTCGGCTTCTACCTGGCCTTCATGCCGCTGTACGTGCTGGGCCTGATGGGCGTGACCCGCCGTGTCAACCACTTTGAAGATCCATCGCTGCAAATCTGGACCATCATCGCCTGGTTTGGCGCCGTCTCGATTGCGCTGGGCATCGCTTCCATGCTGATCCAGTTCTTCGTCAGCTACCGCAACCGTCACGCCCTGCGCGACGTGACCGGTGACCCATGGGGCGGCCGTACGCTGGAATGGTCGACGTCGTCGCCACCGCCAGACTATAATTTCGCCTTCACGCCGCAAGTGCACGAACTCGATGCATGGACTGACATGAAGAAACACGGTTACCAGCGTCCGACGTCCGGTTTCACGAAGATCCACATGCCGAAGAACACCTGGGCTGGTTTCGTGATCGCCGCACTGTCCGCACTGGTCGGTTTTGGCCTGATCTGGCAAATGTGGCTCGTCGCCGCCGTCGGCTTCGTGATCATGATGATTGCCATCATCGTCCATACCTTTAACTACAAGCGCGATTACTACATTCCTGCGGAAGAAGTCATCCGTACCGAAGACGCTTATACTAAATTGCTGAGCAGCCATGTCTGATACCATCGCCCATAACACCGGCGCCGCTGGCGCCGCACCAAGCACGCGCAGCTACTTTGTGCGCGAGCACCACCCGGAAAACGGCAGCTTGCTGGGTTTCTGGCTCTACCTGATGAGCGATTGCCTGATCTTCGCCTGTCTGTTCGCCACGTACGCCGTGGTCGGCCGCAGCTATGCGGACGGCCCGACGGGCGCCGCGCTGTTCGACCTGCCGCTGGTGGCCGTCAACACGGCCATGCTGCTGTTGTCGTCGATCACCTACGGCTTCGCCATGCTGGCCATGCAGCGCAAGCAATTGCGCAGCACCCTGGTCTGGCTGGGCATCACGGGCCTGTTCGGCCTGGCCTTCCTGTCGCTGGAAATGTATGAATTCATTCATCTGATCCACGAAGGCGCCGGTCCGCAGCGCAGCGCGTTCCTGTCGTCGTTCTTTGCCCTGGTCGGTACCCACGGCTTGCACGTGACGTTCGGCGTGATCTGGCTCGTGACCCTGATGTTCCAGTTGAACAAGCATGGCCTGACCCCGGAAAACGGCCGCCGCATGATGTGCCTGTCGCTGTTCTGGCACTTCCTGGACGTCATCTGGATCGGCGTCTTCACCTTTGTCTACCTGATGGGAGTGCTGCCATGAGCGACCACCACACACACGGCGATAGCCACCACCATGACAACCACGATCATGGCAGCCTGAAAAGCTACACCATCGGCTTCATCCTGTCGGTGATCCTGACGGCCATTCCTTTCTGGCTGGTGATGACGAAAGCCATCACCAACTCGGGCACCATGGGCCTGGTCCTGCTGGCGTTCGCGGCGGTTCAAGTGGTGGTGCACATGGTGTACTTCCTGCATATGAACACCAAGTCGGAAGGCGGCTGGAACATGATGGCGCTGATCTTCACGATCATGATCGTGGGCATCGCCATGGCCGGTTCCCTGTGGGTCATGTACCACATGAACCACAACATGATGCCGGATCTGATGCCTGAGTACATGCATACGAAAACGGCTCCGTGATGAGTCAAACGCGCCCAGACAGCACCGGGCGCGCCCCTGGCGCCGCATCGCAAGATGCCGCGCCAGGCCCACGCGGCATGGCTGTGCATTATTCAAAAATTGCACTGGCCTTGCTGGCGGGGATCTTGTTTGCCGGTTTCTGTATCCTGGGAACCTGGCAAGTCAAGCGCCTCTTCTGGAAGCTTGACCTGATCGAGCGCGTCGAACAACGCGTACATGCGCCCGCAACGGACGCACCTGGACCCGCAGCCTGGGCCAGTATCACGCCTCAAACGGATGAATACCGCCATGTGCGACTCTCCGGTACCTATCTCCCCATTTTCAATACCCTGGTGCAGGCAACGACGGCACTGGGCAGCGGCTATTGGTTAATCACGCCCTTGCGCCTGGCCGATGGCAGCACCGTACTCGTCAACCGCGGCTTCGTGGCCAAGCGCGCCAGCATCGGCGCCGGCACGCCGCCCGGCATCGTCGAGGTCGACGGCTTGCTGCGCATCAGCGAGACGGGCGGCGGTTTCCTGCGCGAAAACAGTCCTGCCACGCAGCACTGGTATTCGCGCGACGTGGCCGCCATCGCCGCCTCGCACATGCTCGCCAACGTGGCGCCATACTTCGTCGACGCGAAAGCAAAGTCGGAAACGGCCAGTGACGCCCCCGTCGGCGGCCTGACCGTGATCTCGTTCCACAACAGCCACCTCGTGTATGCGCTGACGTGGTTCGCGCTTGCCTTGATGGTAGCCGGTATCACGTGGTGGATCGTGCGCGAGGACAAACGCCGCCGCGCACGTGGCAAGAAGCTTGATCCATCGCAAGAAAGCGACCATGCCGGGCAGGATTGAGATCCTGCCCAACCGCGAGGTCTTAGAACGCGGCGCCGTGGCGGCCGAGATGGAACATCCGGCCGGCCACCAGAACATGAAGCTGCTGATCCAGTTGCGCTGGCTGGCCGTGATCGGCCAGATCAGCACGATTTTCGGCGTGGGCGTGGGACTGGGCATCGCCTTGCCCGTGCCCTACATGCTCGAAGTGCTGTCCTGCCTCATCGCCTTCAATCTGGCCAGCCTCTTGCGCTGGCACGAACGCCAGCCCGTCTCGAACACGGCGCTGTTCCTCGCCTTGCTGGTCGACGTCACCGTGCTGACGGCCCAGCTCTACCTGAGCGGCGGCATCAGCAACCCGTTTGCCTTCCTGTATCTGTTGCAAGTCATCCTCAGCGCCGTGCTGCTGGAAGTGTGGTCGACGTGGATCATGGTGGCCATTACGAGCCTGTGCCTGGCCGGCCTGGCCTTGCTGCCCGGTCCGTTGTTCCTGCCGATCGACCCGGAGCGGGGCTTTTCCAGCCTGTACGTGCAGGGATTATTGATCTGCTTTGCGCTGAACGCCGCCTTGCTGGTGCTGTTTATTACGCGCATCAACCGCAACCAGCGCGCCGGCGACGCCAAGGTGGCCGACTTGCGCCAGCGCGCGGCGGAAGAAGAGCACATCATCCGCATGGGCTTGCTGGCCTCGGGCGCCGCGCACGAGCTGGGCACGCCGCTGGCGACCTTGTCCGTCATCCTCGGCGACTGGCGCCGCATGCCTGAATTGAGCAAGAACAGCGAATTGCTGGAAGAAATCACGGAAATGCAGGCACAGTTGCAGCGCTGCAAGAGCATCGTCAGCGGCATTTTATTGTCGGCGGGCGAGGCGCGCGGGGAATCTTCCGTGAAAACGACGATCAATACTTTCCTCAACGACCTGGTGGACGAGTGGCGCAGCAGCCGCCCGATCCAGGGTTTCGAGTACGATAACCGCATCGAGCACGACGTACCCGTCGTCTTCGATTCGACCCTGAAACAAACCATCTGCAATGTGCTCGACAATGCGCTGGAAGCGTCGCCCGAGTGGCTGCGCTTCGAAGCGACGCGCGAAGCGGACGCCCTGCATCTGGTCATTACCGATGCGGGCCCCGGCTTCGAGCCGTCGATGCTGACGCACCTGGGTAAACCGTATCAAAGCAGCAAGGGCAAGCCCGGCGGCGGCCTGGGCCTGTTCCTGGTGGTGAATGTCGCGCGTACCCTGGGTGGTACGGTGACGGCCCGCAACCGGGTGCAGGGCGGGGCGGTGGTGCACCTGGCCTTGCCGCTGGCGGCCATCAAACTGGAAAGAGAAAGCGACCACCATGCAGGATGACCGTCTGTTACTGATCGTGGAAGACGACGCCGCGTTTGCCCGCACCCTGGGCCGCTCGTTCGAGCGGCGCGGCTACCAGGTCATCCTGGCCACCAATTTCGACGAGGCAAGCGCCTTGCTGGAGCAGCATTGCCCGGACTACGCCGTGGTCGATTTGAAGTTGAATGGCAATACCTCGGGCCTGGCCTGCGTGCAGATGCTGCACCAGCACGACCCGGAAATGCTGATCGTCGTGCTGACGGGCTACGCCAGCATCGGCACGGCCGTCGAAGCCATCAAACTGGGCGCTTGCCAGTACCTGGCGAAACCATCGAACACGGACGACATCGAAGCGGCCTTCGGCCACGTGGCCGGCAATGCCGACATCGAACTGACGAATCGCGCCACCAACATCAAGACCCTGGAATGGGAGCGCATCCACGAAATGCTGGCCGAGACGGATTTTAATATCTCGGAAACGGCGAGAAGGCTGGGCATGCACCGGCGCACCCTGGCGCGCAAGCTGGAAAAGCAGCGGGTGAAATAGTCACTGCGCAGTTTGGTCGTTGTCGAATACCAATTCGATCGTACTGTCGTCGCTCCAGTCCTGTTCCCGCAATGGCGGCGTGAACGACGTGCCGCTAAAGGGCACGGGCGCGCTTTTGCCGTTGTAGCTGATCGTCGCGGCCGTGATGCGCCGCCCTTCGGCAAAGCTGTAGGTGCCTTTTTGCGACACAAAATTGCACGGCCCGCCCAATGCGCCCATTGCCGTGCGCATGGCGAAAGGCAAGGTTTCCTTGTCGATGGCCCAATGGACTTCGCACGCCAGCCGCAGGTCGCCCAGGCGGCGCAGCGTGTCGCTGGTCGCCGCACTGCGGACGTAGGGTATCCACCTGACCGAGCCCGCCTTGCGGTTCACGGTCAGCTCGGCCTTGTCATACAGCGGACCCTGCTCGACGGGCAAGCTGAAGATGTTGCGCTCGGCCAGCGGTATCGCCATGCCCGCCTCGTCGCTTTCCAGCCGCAGCGCGATGGCGTGCATGTCGACGTCGGGACGGCGCGGCTCGAGGATGAAACGCAATTCGGCGCCTGGCGCCAGCGCATGTTTTTCCTCGAAGCGTTTGACGCCCTTGAGCATGGCACTGTAAGGCTTCCAGTCCGGGTCGCGGATGCCTTTCACGTTGACGGACGCCGCCGCATCCTGCCCGGCCTGTTCCACGGCTGGTTCCGTATCAGCGCAAGCTTGCGCCGCAGCACCGCACAAACACAGCAAAAGCCCCGCTCTTTTAATGGCACGCATACCTGATCTTTCTATTCATGAATGAAAACGCGAGTGTAGAAAAAAACACCGGCATGAGCAGGTTTTTAAGACAGAGCGTCAATTGGGATGAATGAAGTGCTTGAAACCGCTGTTTTCCCGGATTCGATGGCAAGATATGTCCAGGCCGCAGACTGGCCGGATACATAGCAAATTCCGGCCGAAAATAGGGCCATTATGCTGGCGCCCGCCATTCCATCTTCTGCACCTGGATATGCGGATGGCTTTCCAGCGCTTCCCATTCCGGCAAGAAGACAAAGCCCTGTTTCAGGTAAAACGCGGCCGCGCGGGCATTTTCTTGCGCCACGTCGAGCACCAGCCGGGAATGGCCATTGTCCACGGCGCATCGTTTCACGGCCTCGACCAGGCCTTGCGCCACGGCCAGGCCCCGATAGTCGGACTGTACCCACATGGCGATCAAATGGCACTCGCCATTGCCGGCCACGACCTGCGCGGCCAGGCCGATGGGCTGTTCTCCGTCAAAGGCGAGGAAAAACGTGCGCTGCGGCGTGCTGACGGCGCGCTGCTGCCAGTCGGCGTCCGAAAAAGCGGCCGCGCTGGCGTGGCTGGCGCCAAAGGCCGTGGGGGCGTCAAACAGGGCGGCCAGGCGCGTGGATTTCAGCGCCGGCCAATCGGCGGCGCTGGTGGGGCGGATGACGATACGGTTCAAATCTGTGACATTTCTTCACTGGTGGGCATGGCCGTGGACGAGGAAATCTTCTTGTACGCTTCCGCCAGCATCTTGACGGTCGCCACGTCGTTCACGCTGCGCGCCTCGATGACTGTCTCGCCCGCCGCGATGGTGATGTCGCCGTTCGCATAGCTGGCGGGAAAGCGCCGCTCGGTGATCTTGTTGGTGAGGACATTGCGCGCATAGCGCAGCACCACGAGCCGCTCGCCTTCCTGCCTGATGACGACATAATTGGGCACGGTGGTGCGTTCCAGTTTCCAGGTGCCGATGAAGTCTTCGACGGGGGCGGCGGCGGCGGCGTGCAGCGAGCAGCAGGCGGCGAGGGCGCCCAGGAGCAGTTTTTTCATGGTGTTGACAGCCTATGCAAAAGTGGCCTGCGGTGCAGGAAAATACGTCACATATGCTTGAATGGCGTGGCGCTACGCTCCATGCGTCGCCCACCATTGAAGTATCTGACAATATTAACAGCATCCACGTCGTACGGCCTTCCTGTTCGCGCCGCTGTTGTATGCGCGCGCCGCCTTTGCTTGCGTCTTGACGTCAAAGGCGGATGATCCATGCGTCCGGCTTGCACTGGCGCGTCACTTCGCCGATGGCGCTGCTGCCTAGCCGTTGATGTTATAGCCGGAAACTTTCCAACCAGAACTTTTTTCCAGTACCGTCGTGATGGTTTCCTGCACGTTGGCCTTGTTTTCGTACTGGCTCACATAGTCGATGACGACCTTGTCCGGCCCCGGCTTGCCAGGCGCGGCCTTTTGCAGCGCGGCCGACTTCAGCTTGCGCGACTTGAACTCGCCCAGTGGCCAGTGCACGGCCGTGATGAGCATCTTCCAGCTCGATTTCGACATTTCGCTGCGCAGCGAAGCGGCACTGGCATCCCAGGTGCCGGCCTCGTCGCCCGCATCCATGCGCTTGAGCCAACTTTCCGCGGCAATTTTGGCAGCCGCCACTTCCTGCGCTTCTTGCGCCACGGCAGGCAGGGACGTCAACAAGGCAAGGGCAATACATACGGGAGCGAGGATTTTCATGGCGGCTCTGGAAAGGAGAGAACAGTCTGCAAGATTATCCTGAAGGCCCGCTCCGGCAAAGCGTTTTTTGCAAATCCGTGTGTGCGCGCAAGGCGTCTACGACTGATCCCACACTTCGATGGTCAATAACTGTCCCGGCGCGCAGGCGGCGATGCGTTCGCCATGCACGGTGATGCTTCCTGGCCAGCCCGTGAGCTTGTCTTGCGGAAATTCCCCATCCTGCGCTTCGGCGATGCCCGCCAGCAACAGGGGCGCGATGACGTCCGCCAGGGCCGTGTAGCGGTTGGGAAAGCCGTTGAACGTCAGCTGGCTCGCCTTGCCTTGCTCGCACAGTTGCGCGATCCAGTCGGCGCCGAACAGGCCCGCTTCCCAGCTGGCGAGAAACGCGTCCTTGTTGATTTTCGTCATATCGGCCATTTGCTCCGGCGTTTCTGTCGAGATAATCGTCCACCAGCCTGACATGGGCATTCCTTGTAAAAGTGAAAATTAACGGGTCATGGCGCGGCGCAGCAGGTAGCTGAGGCCATCGACGGCGGCCACCATCAGCAGCATGGCAACGATGACGGTGGCGGCGTTCTGCATCTGGAACAGCGACAAATGGTATTTCAGCATCTGCCCCAGGCCGCCCGCGCCGACGACGCCGAGGATGGCGGCGGCACGGATATTGTTTTCCCAGCGGTATAGCGTATACGACATCATTTGCGGGCTGCACTGCGGCAAGGTGGCGTACAAAAAGGCCACGGCGGGGCGGGCGCCGTTGATGCGCAAGGTGGCGGCCGGCAAGGGCGGGCAATTTTCAAACGCGTCGGCAAACAATCGGCCCAGCACGCCCACCGTATGCAAGGCCAGGGCCAGGGTGCCCGCGAATGGCCCCAGGCCGGCGGCGATCAGCAAAATCGAGGCCCACACCAGTTCCGGGATCGAGCGCAGCACGTTGAGCACGCCGCGCGTGGCGTTGCGCGCCAAGTGACCAAAACGGCCGCTGGCAGGCAGGGCCAGCAGCGCGCCCAGGATAGCGGCAATCACCGTGCCGATGGCCGACATGGCCAGGGTTTCAAAGGTGGCAATGCCCACTTTCATCAGGAAAGGGCTGGCCAGCTCGGGCGGGGCGAAGCCGTGCAGGAAATCGGCCGTCGTGCGCACGGCGTCGGCGCTGAAGAATTCTCCCCATTTCAGGGGCAGGGTGGCGAAGCTGGCGATGACCAGCAGCAGCAAACCGGCCAGCAAGGCCCAGGTCGACCAGCGCACGGGGGAAGGGACGGGCAACATCGGTTCCGTCTTCATGCCAGCCTCCGGCGCAGCATGGCGGACACGGCGTCGGCGCCCGCCACCAGCAGCACGAACACCATCAGCATGGTGGCCAATTCATTGCCGGCCATCATCTTCATCGATTCATCCATGCGCTGGCCCAGGCCGCCCGCGCCGACAAAACCCATGACGACGGAGCCGCGGATCGCGCATTCCCAGCGGTAGATCGTGTACGACACCAGTTCCGCCGCCGATTCGGGCAGGGCGCCGTACAGCAAGGCCTTTAATCTGCCGCTGCCGTTGTGCAGTAAAGCGTTGCAGGCGGCGGCGTCCGACGATTCGAGGATTTCCGCGTACACCTTGCCCAGCATGCCGCAATAGGTAAGCGCGATGGCGATCACGCCCGCCGTCGGTCCCAGTCCCACGATGCGTACTAATAGTAATGCCCACACCAGTTCCGGCACGCTGCGCAGCAGCACCAGCAGCGCGCGCACGCCATGGCGCAGGGCGGCGGCCAGCGGTGAAACCTTGCCGGAGCCGATGCGCGAAATCGACAAACGCTCCGTCACCAATAACGTCAGCGGTATGGCCCCCAGCATCGCCAGCGCCATGCCAGCCGTGGCCATGGCGATGGTTTCCCAGGCGGACGTGGCCACCAGTTGCAAAAATTCCGGCGAGTGGGCGGGCGGCACGAAGCTGGAAATAAACTGCCAGGTGGCTGCCAGGCTTTGCGCATCCCAGAGTATCCACGGCTTGAACTCTGCCTGCACCAGCATCGGCCACAGCACGAGCAGGGCCACGACCGTGATGGCCAGGCGACCGCGCCAGGCGGGGTCGCGCGGTAGGGGGGCGTTGGTACTCTTCAGCAAAGGGGCCTCGCGGCGTCCAGTTGCGCTGCCACCGATTCGAACTGGGGCGCAGGATCGGCCTTGTTGCGGTACAGCTCGGCGATCATGGCGTCGCTGACCTCGGCGCCAGGCAAGTCGAAGACGATCTTGCCGTCGCGCAAGGCGACGATGCGCGTAAAACAGGCGCGCGCGATCTCCACCTGGTGCAGGCTGCAGATCAGGGTGGCGTTGCGTGCCGTCGCTTCCGCCTGCAGCACGTGGATCGTCTGCAAAGCCAGGGTGGGGTCGAGCGCGGACAGCGGTTCGTCGACGAGAAAGACTTGCGCATCCGACACGAGCGCGCGCGCCATGCCGCAACGCTGGCGTTCGCCGCCGGACAGGCGGTCGACCCTGGCGTACAGTTTATCCTGCAGATTGAATTTACCCAGCGCTTCCCACGCGGCGCGCGGGTCGACGGGCGCGACCAGCGAACGGATGGCCGTCCACAAGCTCCATTGCGGCAAGCGGCCCGCCAGCACGGCGTTGACGACGCGCTGGCGCGGCGGCAATGGCGGCGTTTGCGGCGCCAAAAACAGGCGCGCGCGCAAGGCGTGGCGTTCGCCGCTGGCGAGCTGCCAAGGAGAAATGCCCAGGATGTCCAAGGTGCCGGATTCGGGACGCAGCGCGCACGCCAGCGTGTGCAGCAGACTGGTCTTGCCGGCGCCGGAAGGGCCGATCAGGGCGATCTGTTCGCCCTGGGCCACGTCCAGATCCACGTCGCGCAGGGCCAGCGCATTGCCGGCGGCGCCCGCGTGGTGGACGCAGACCTTGTGAAGTTGGAATGTCATGCGATGTTCGGTATGGGGGTGGTGTGTCGCGATTGTTAACCCAAAAGCAAGGGCTGGGGTGGGGCCCTGAGGGTCCGACCCCGGATTTTGCTGTTGGGCCTACTTCAACAGCTTCGCATCGCGCGCGGCCGCTTCGATATCCTTGTAATTCTCGGCCTTGGTCGGGATGAACTTGGTGGCGCGCTGCAGTTCGAGGATTTCCTTGCCTTCAGGCGTGGATGGGTCCAGCGCCAGGAAGGCGTCCGTCAGCTTCTTGCGCACGACGGGATTCATGTCGGCGCGCACGCTCCAGTTGTAATCGTAGTAGCCAGGCGTCGTGTAGAACACGCGCACCTTGGCTGGATCGACCTTTTTCGCTTCGACGAGCTTTTCCCACACGGAAATGTTCAAGGTGCCCGCATCGACCTTGCCGCCGGCCACGGCCGCCACGGTGGCGTCATGCGCGCCGGAAAACGCGATGCGCTTCATGTCCGTGTCCGGATTGATCTTGGCGGCCAGCAAGTAATAGCGCGGCATCAAATGGCCCGAGGTCGACGATTCCGAGCCGAACGTGAAATTCTTGCCTTTCAGGTCAGACAATTGATTGATGTCCTTGCTGGTGGTCACGAACACGGAGCGGAACTTCGTGTCTTCCTCGCGCTGCACCAGCGGCACGATCTTGCCGCCGCTGCGCACGTTCGCTTGTACAAACGTGAAACCGCCGAACCAGACCATGTCGAGCTTGTGATTGATCAAGCCTTCCACGGACGCCGCGTAATCGGTGACGGGCGTAAATTCCACCTTCATGCCCAGCTTTTTCTCCAGGTAATTGCCCAGCGGCTTGAACTTGCGCTGCAATTCCGTCGGCGCTTCATCGGGAATGGCGGATACGCGCAGCACTTGCTGCGCCTGCGCCAGGCCGCTGTGGATGGCCAGGGTGGCGGCGACGGTGGCCAGGATGGCGGGGAATTTGTTGGAGAATGTGGTCATGGGACTGCCTTTGAAAGATTGTTCATTAATATACGGAAACCCCGGTATTGCCATCCTGCATCTCGCCGATGACGACGGCGTCGCCAAAGCCTTCGGCGCGGAAAATCGCCAGCACTTGCTCGACGGCTTCCGGCGCGCAGGCCACCAGCAGGGGGCCTGCCGTTTGCGGGTCCGTCAAAATCGCCTTGTCGATGGCAGTTAGACTGTCGGCCAGCGCCACTTGCGCGCCGTAGCCCTGCCAGTTGCGGCCGGAGGCGCCCGTGATGTTGCCATTCTGCGCCAGTTGCTGCACTTGCGGCAGCAGCGGCACGTCAGCCATGGCGATGCGCGCCTGCAACTTGGCGCCGCGCGCCAGTTCCAGCGTGTGGCCCAGCAAGCCGAAGCCCGTCACGTCCGTCAGCGCATGCACGCCGTCCAGCAGGGCCAGTTTCTTGCCCGGGGTATTCAATTTGGTGGTGTTGTCGATCAGGGAAGCGTAGCCATCCGCATCGAGCGCATTTTTCTTCAGCGCAGCCGACAAAATGCCCACGCCGATCGGTTTGCCCAATACCAGCTTGTCGCCGGCGCGCGCGCCCGCGTTGCGTTTCACCTGCGACGGGTGCACGAGGCCCAGCACGACGAGGCCGTAGATCGGTTCGACGGAATCGATGGTGTGGCCGCCCGCGATGGGGATGCCGGCCTGGGCGCAGATGGTTTCGCCGCCCTTTAAGATGAGGCCGATGGTTTCCACCGGCAACTTGTTGATCGGCATGCCGACCAGGGCCAGTGCCATGATGGGCGTGCCGCCCATGGCGTACACGTCGGAAATGGCGTTGGTGGCGGCGATGCGGCCGAAGTCGAACGGGTCGTCGACGATGGGCATGAAGAAATCCGTCGTGGCGATCAGCGCCTGCTCGTCGTTGAGCTGGTAGACGGCCGCGTCATCAGAGGTTTCTATGCCGACCAGTAATTCCTTCGGCAGGGGAAAGCCGCCGCTGCCCTTTAAGATGTCGGCCAGCACGCCGGGCGCAATTTTGCAGCCGCAGCCGCCGCCATGGGCAAATTCGGTCAATCGGATGGGGGTATTGGATGTTGC
Organism: Janthinobacterium sp. GW460-12-1-14-LB5; assembly: GCF_059423585.1. Lineage (NCBI taxonomy): Bacteria > Pseudomonadati > Pseudomonadota > Betaproteobacteria > Burkholderiales > Oxalobacteraceae > Janthinobacterium > Janthinobacterium sp. GW460-12-1-14-LB5. The sequence goes on from NZ_JBWKYD010000015.1 coordinate 92,489, forward strand.
TGCGCTATCGGACATGGTCGTCATCCTGCTGAAATAAGTAATTGGGTAGCAAGCCAGGCATCACGCGCTGGCGGTACGGGGTTCGCCGACGATAGCACACAACGCGCGCGCGGCTTGCTCAAAGGCATGTTCTGAAATATCGGGCAAGACCAGCGGCGTCGCCTGGGCGTAGCGGTTGAAGTTGCGGGCGATCGATTGCCGGTAGACGGGGTCGTAATGCTGGACCAGCAGCTCTTCCACCAGTTCGGCCATCTGGCCCGCCGTCGCCAGTTGCTGCCAATGGGTAATTTTCTCCTTGCCATGCAGTTGCGTCAACAGGGCCAGCTGCACGTTCAGGCGCGCCGGATCACCGACGAAATGCTCGTAGTCCTGCATCAGCAATTGCACGCGCTGCTCCGTGGCCAGCCGCACGTCCGTGCAGGCGGCCGCGCGCATCTTGTCCATCAGCGCGTCGGGCACGCGCAGCCGGCCCACTTTCTTGCTTTCCGATTCGATGAACACGGGCAATGCCGGGTCGAACTGGCGCAATTGCTGCCACAGCGCGCTTTCAAACGCCTTTTGCGATGGCTGGTCTTCTTCGGGCAAGCCACCCAGCACGGAGCCGCGGTGCGCCGCCAGTTGTTCCAGGTCGACCACCTGCGCGCCTTGCCTGTCGAGCACTTGCAGCAAGCGGCTCTTGCCGCTGCCCGTCGGGCCGCACAGCACGTTGATGAAGTCGAAACGCTCGGGCAGGGTGGCCAGGTCGGCGTTCACGTGGCGCCGGTAATCCTTGTAGCCGCCGTCGAGCTGCGTGACGGGCCAGCCGATGCGCGCCAGGATGTGGGCCATGGCGCCGCTGCGGTTGCCGCCGCGCCAGCAGTAGACGAGCGGCTTCCAATGCTGCGGATGAGCGAGGAAACCGTCTTCGATATGCCGCGCGATATTCTTCGCCACCAGCGCCGCGCCCAGCTTCTTCGCTTCGAAGGCGCTCGTCTGTTTATATAAAGTGCCGACGCGCACGCGCTGCTCGTCGTCGAGCACGGGCAGGTTGATAGCGCCCGGCAAATGATCTTCCGCAAACTCGGACGGGCTGCGCACGTCGATGATGGCGTCGAATTCATGCAGGCGTGGCAGGATGTCGCTGAAGGGAAGGACTGCGGGGTATTTCATCGTGGCGCGGCTGCTTGGAATGGGGAAAGACGTATTATCCCCGATAAAGGCCGCTGGCGTGGGGCTTTGGCGCCGCCGTTCACACTTCGGGTGCCGGGCCGCCATCTTGCATGGCCGTAAAGAACCGCACCAGGCTGTGCGGGGCGTCGTCGTCAAAGCACAGGCGCAGGATGCGCTCGGACTCCGCTGCGGCCACGCTGCTGCGCGCAAACAGCGCCGTTTCATACGCCAGCAGGGCCGCCGCCACGTCGCCCGGCTGCGCGGCAAGCGCCTGCGCCAGCTCGGCGCCGTCCAGCATGGCCAGATTGACGCCTTCGCCGGCCGGCGCCATCAAATGGGCCGCGTCGCCCAGCAAGGTCACGCCCGCCACGGGCTGCCAGCGATGGCCGGCGGGAAGCAGGTGCACGGGACGGGGCACGGGCGGCGTGTCCGCGTCCGTGATCAGGGCCGTGAGCGCCGGCGCCCAGCCGGCAAACTGGCCGGCGATGGCTGCCCGGGCGGCGGCGGGGTCGGCAAAATCGATGCCGGCGAGCCATTCTTCGGATTTACTCAGGGCCACATACGCATGCAGCACGCCATCGGCTTCGCGGTGGGCCTGGATGCCCTTGCCGGGCGCCAGCGCGAACAGGGCGCCGGCGCCCACGGCGAGCGCGCTGGCCGGATGGCGGCGGTCGCTGTCGAACAGATACGTTTCAATGAAGGCAATGCCGCTGTAGGCCGGCTGCGCGCTGGAGAGCAGCGGCCGCACCCGGGACCAGGCGCCGTCCGCGCCCACCAGCAGATCGCTGGCCGCCGTGGCGCCATGCGCAAAGTGTAAAAGGTGCCGGCCGCCGCCCAGCGTTGCGATACTGGTCAATTTGTGGCCCCAGCGCACGCAGCCTTCAGGCAAGGCTTCGAGCAGGATGCGGCGCAGTTCGCTGCGCGGCACTTCGGGACGCCCGCCCGTGCCATCGTCGCTCTCGTCGTGCAAGACCGTGCCATGCCGGTCGAGCACGCGGCTCGCTTCGCCGCCCGCGTGGATGAGGGCGCGGAAGGCGTCGTGCAGGCCGGCCGCCCGCAGCGCTTGCTGGCCCGTATCTTCGTGGATGTCGAGCATGCCGCCCTGGCGGCGCGCTTGGGGCGACGCGTCCGCTTCATACACGGTGGCGGCGATGCCGTGGACGTGCAGCACGCGGGCGAGCATCAGCCCGCCCAGGCCTGCGCCGATGATGGCGATATGCATGGTGATCCTTCAGGTGGTTTTCAAAATAACAATGGAACGATGTTCCATGAGAATTTTGCGGCAAGCCGCCATCTGTGTCAAGATAGGCGATGCCCCATACCGTAGCGACCCCACCACGACGCGCCGACTCGCTGACGCGCGACACCATCATCGACGCCGCCATTGCCCTGCTCGACACAGCGGGCGAGGGCGGCCTGACCTTCCGCGCCCTGGCCGCGCGCCTGGCGACGGGAGCGGGCGCCATCTACTGGCACGTGGCCGACAAGGATGATTTGTTCACGGCCGCCAGCGACGCCATCGTCGCCCGCGCCATGCAGGCCGCCCCGTCTGGCGACACGCCGCAGGCGGGCATCCGCGCCGTGGCGCTGGCCATGTTCGAGGCCATGGATGCGCATCCGTGGCTGGGCTCGGCCCTGTCGCGCGCGCCGGGCCAGCTGCCCACCGTGCGCATCCTGGAACGCCTGGGCCGGCAGGTCGATGCGCTGGGCGTGCCGCAGGAGCGGCAGTGGATGGCGGCATGCGCCTTGCTCAATTATCTGCTGGGCGTGGGCGGGCAGAATGCGGCCAATGCCGTCATCGCCAGGGAACAGGGCCTGGAGCGCGCGCATTTCCTCGACACCCTGGCGGGCGCGTGGTCACGCCTCGACGCGCAGGCGTTTCCATTTGCCCGCAAGGTGGCGGGCCAGCTGCGCGCGCATGACGACCGCGCGGATTTTTTGGCGGGAATCGACCTGATCGTGCATGGCATGCAGGCGCTGCAAGCAGGCCGCTAGCCCAGCAGATGCCCCAACAGCGGCGCCAGCAGCACCGTCACGACGCCGGAAAAGATCATCGTCAGGCTGGCCACGGCGCCTTCTTCCCTGCCAACGCGGCGGGCCACGGACAGGCCAAAACCGTGCGCGGCCGCGCCGTACGGGGCGCCACGGGCGATGCGCATGCGCAGAGGCAGCAGTTTTAATAACGGTTTGCCCAGCATCAAGCCGAACAAGCCCGTCATCACCACGAAGATGCCCGTCAGCTGCGCCGAGCCGCCCATGTGGCGCGACGCTTCCAGCGCGAACGGCGTCGAGACGGAACGGGCCAGCAGGCTGCGCGCCATGTCGCCGTGCACCCCAAATACCCGGTCCAGCAGCAGGGTGGCGGCGACCGATGCCACGATGCCGGCGCAGCTGCCCAGCGACAAGGCCAGCCAATGCTTGCGGATCAGCTTGCGCTCCTGGAAGATGGGCAGCGCAAACGCGATGGTGGCCGGGCCCAGCAGCCACGGCAGCCAGCGCGTCTCGCCGAAATACGTGGCGAACGGCGTCGAGGTCGCCTGCACGATGACGATCAATATCGCCGAGGTGCAGATGGCGGGCGTGAGCAGAAAGTGCGGGTGGCGGCGGTGCACGGCCTGGTTGGCGTAGAACAATACCAGCGTCAGCAGCAAAAACAGCAGCGACAGGATCAAGGTGCTCATGCTTGCGCCCTCGCGGCGCGCTGGCGCAGCAGTTTTTGCAGGCGCAACTTGCGTTCATAGCGGCACACCCATTCCACCGTCAAGGCCGTGGCCAGCATCACGCTGGCAAAGCCCAGGCCGATATTTACGAACAGCATCAAGCCCTGCGACTTCAACAGTTGTGTAAATTGCACCACGGATACGACCAATGGGATAAAGAACAGCAGCATGTTGGCCAGCAGCCAGTTCGCGCCCAGTTCGATGGCGCTGGGGCGCACCCAGCCCGCCAGCAGCAGGGCCACCAGCACGAACAGGCCCACGACGCCGCCGGAAAACGGCAAGTGCAGGGCGGACGCGGCCGCGTCGGCCAGCCACCAGGCGGCGATCAGCACGCCCACTTGCCACACGGTCTGCGCGGGCTGGCGCCAGGCAGGGATGGAGGGCAGGGCGGCGGTGGGACAGGGCAAGGCTTTCACGGCGGGCTTTCAAGCGGCAGGAGGAAGGTTTCATTGTAGTGAGCCCACATCAAAAGATAAAATGACTTAAACTCATGATTATCATTCGATTTTGGAATGCATCATGGATATTCGCTCCCTGCGCTACTTCGTCGAAGTGGTCGAACAGAACAGTTTTACGCGCGCAGCCAGCAAGCTGCATGTGACGCAGCCCACCGTCAGCAAGATGGTGCAACAGCTGGAGCAGTCGCTGGACCTGGCCTTGCTCGACCGGGCCGGCAAGCGCTTTACGTTGACGGACGCGGGCAAGGTGGTGCTGTCGCGCGCGCATGAACTGCTGGCCCTGCACGCGGAACTGAAGGTGGAATTGCGCGACTTGCAACACCTTGAGCGGGGAGAATTGCGCGTCGGCGTGTCGCCGCAGACGCATTCGACCCTGGCGCCATGGCTGGCCGAATACCACCAGCGCTATCCGGGCATTGAGCTGCAAATGTATGAAAGCGGCACGCAGGCGATCGAGCGCGACTTGCGCACCGGCACGGTGGAACTGGGCACCATGCTCGACTACCCGGGCAATGCGGCCACCTGGCAGGATTTCGAAGCCTTGCCCCTCGTGCGCTCGCCGCTGTGTCTGCTGGCCGCGCCCGGCTCGCCGTGGCAGGGCCGCTCTGCCGTCGGCCTGGCCGAACTGGCCGACAGCCCTTTCATTTTCTATGGCGCCGCGTTTGCCCTCAACGACATCGTGCTGGACGCCTGCCAGCGGGCCGGTTTCGCGCCGCGCATCACGGGCCGCAGCGGCCAGTGGGATTTCATTGCCTCGCTGGTGCGGCTGGGCGTGGGCATCTGCCTGCTGCCGAAGATGTATTGCGACACGCTCGATGCCGCGCAATTTGACGTGATTCCCCTGGATGGCCCGCCCGTGGAGTGGAATTTGATGCTGGCCTGGCGCCGCGGCGGGCGGCTGTCGTTTGCGGCGCGCGCCTGGCTGGAGCTCGTCAGGGCGCGCATGGCGGACGCGGCACGTTTACAATAGACGCTCGTCAACTTCCGCCCGACCCGATGAACATTAACGTCAATACCAGACTCAAACGCACGGCCGGCTCATTGCTGCTGGGATTGTTATGCACCGTAGGCCTGATGAGCGAAATGGGCTATGCCCAGGCCGCCATTCCCGTGTATGGCTATTTCGTCAAGAATACCTATCCGCATGACCCGCAGGCGTTCACGCAGGGCTTGCTGTTCAAGGATGGGCATCTGTATGAAAGCACGGGCCAGAACGGACAGTCCTCCTTGCGCAAGGTGGAGTTGGCGACGGGCAAGGTCTTGCAGAAAAGCATGCTCGACAAGAATGTGTTCGGCGAAGGCATCACGGACATGGGTGATGAAATCCTCGGCCTGACGTGGATTTCGCAGACCGGCTACGTCTTCGACCTGAAAACGTTCAAACTCAAGCGCAAATTCAGCTACCAGGGAGAAGGCTGGGGCCTGGCCAGCGATGGCAAGTTCGTCTACATGAGCGACGGCACGGCCGCCATCCGCGTGCTGAACCCGAAAACCATGGCCGAGGTGCGCCGCTTCGAAGTGAAGGCCGAGGGCCGCCCCATCGACCGGCTGAACGAGCTGGAAATGGTCGACGGACAACTGTTTGCCAATGTGTGGGGCGCGGACGTAATCGCCCGCATCGACCCGGCCAGCGGCAAAGTCGTCGGCTGGATCGACCTGACGGGCTTGCTGCCGCCCGAACAGCGGGGCACGGCCAATCCCGACGCCGTGCTCAACGGCATCGCCTGGGATGCGCGGGGCAAGCGTTTGTTTGTCACGGGCAAGCTGTGGCCCAAGCTGTTCGAGATCGAGCTGATCGAGATCCAGCGCCGCTGATGTTTCCTATTGGACAGTGTTGCTGGCGAGGAATCGTCTATGATGGCGTCCTTCGCCCAGTGCGACCTTCACAGGATGCCATGCTGTTCTTTCCTTTACACCGCCTCGCGGCCGCCGCCACCCTGGCTGCAGCCATGTTGCCCGCCGCGCAGGCGCAAACGCCATACGTGCCGGTGATGCAGCAATACGGCGACTTTGTCGTCACGCGCGACCGCCACGACCCGCTCGTCACCTTGACTTTCCGCAAGCACGGTTATTGGCCCGGCGGCGCGCGCGAAGTGGTGGAAGTACGGCCCCTCAAGGCCAGGCGCGAAGGCCAGCCCATGCTGCTGGCCTTTACCAAGGGCTATACGGGCCAGGGCACCATCCTCATCGGCGTGCAGAATGGCGAACCGCTGATGCGCCCCCTCAGCCCCCTGCAGCGCGACGACATGGTGCGCACGGAGCGCGACCCCGAATGGGGCGTGCCGCAGCCGGGCCGTCCCGAGGTGCTGCTGTTTGCCCGCGACGGCCGCGCGCTCGATACGGACACGGGCGAGCTGCTGTGGTTTGACGTGCCGGTGGGCGTCACGGGCGATTACGCGCCCGCCATGCTGGTCTCCGTTTCGCCCGACGGGCGGCGCGGCGCCTATCTGACAAATACGCTGACGAAGGTGGGGATCATCGTCGCCACGCGCGACGACGGCGTGGCCGGCGTGCTGGCCTTGCCGCCAGACACGTATCAACGGTGGCTGAAACCGATCTCGGAAACGGCTTCCGCGCAGGCGGGCGCCGCCATCAAGGCGCGCCAGGGCCGCACGGATAGCAACCGCATCCGGCGCGAGCTGGAACTGGCCTGGTTCGGCCAGCAATTTCAATGGAAACAAGGCAAGGGCGGCTGGCAGGTGACGGGCCTGGGCCTCGCTTCCGCGCCGCCGGAGGGAAAACAGCCATGAGCATACCTAGACTGATCGCCGGCTGCCTCGCCGCCACCTTGCTGGCCGGCTGCGTGCACAGCGAGATCGCCCCCAGGGACTATCTGGCGCAAGACATCGACAAGAGCCAGGCGCTGGTGGAAGTGGACGTCGTCTTCGGGCAAGCGCCCGATGACAAGCTGACGTCGCGCACCACGTCACGCAACAGCGTCGAATACGGGGGCGCGCCGCATATCGTCGTGCCGTTCTACCAGAAGGGCCTCGGCTTCGACCAGGGTTTTGCCGGCACCTATATGTTTGCCGTGCCGTATCCGATCGCCAAGGTCGAGACGGCCACGGCCAGCAGCCGCGTCTTCGGCCAGAAACTTGACGGCCAGCAGCCGGGCAGCCCCCGCTACCGCTTCCGCGTGCCGGGCAAGGCGCAGTGGAACAGCAATGAAACCTTCATGCTGGGCTTTGAGCGCAAGGGCCGCCGCGAAGAAATCACCTTCCGTTTCAGCAACGAGCAAAGCTGCCCGTCCGCCTTCCTGGCCACCACGCCAAAATACGGCTTCCCCATCAAGGTCGTCGCCACCTTCAAGGACAATAAAGGCTGCCTGAAAGTGTGCGACAGCCGCGACCAGTGGCCCGGCTTTTGCGCTTACCAGCCGCCGCCGGCCGCCTGACTATCACCATGCAAGCCACGCGCCGGCGTTGGACGGTGCGGCGCTTATACACGCGCGCGTTTTGCCGATTCTATTCAATTGTCATCGAATGACGGCGTAAAACGCTTATTTGTACGCTGAAAACCCGGCTGAATTGACGCAGATCAATACCGCGGCCAGCGCATAAATCTTGTCGCAAAAATATCTTTCTCAGGCGTATGATTTCTGTGCCGGGACCCGCGCACGCAGATGGCGCGGATCCGGCCCGATATCCGAAACGCATCCTTCCTGTGGAGATACAGAATGAAAATGCCCGTTTTAGGAAGCACCCAGGCCGCCATCAGCAACCGTCCGCTCGACATGCTGGCCACCGATACGGCGGCAGTGCGCGCCATCGCCCAGGCGGCCGTCAGCGTGGAGCTGTTCACGATTCCCCTGTACATGGCCACCATGTACTCGATCCAGGGCACGCACCAGATCAACTCGAAAGGCATCACCTATTACGAAGGCCGACAGTGGCCGGGCATGGGCACCACGGCGCGGCCCGAGCTGGCGGAGCAAAAGGCCTTCAATATCATCTTCAGCGTCTTCATCCAGGAAATGCTGCACCTGCAGATGGCGGCCAACCTGGCCACGGCGATCGGCACGGCGCCATGCTTCACGGGCTCGGAGCTGCAATCGCAAGACCACGGCTGGACTTGCTACGGCAAGGATTGCACGCTGATCCCGCACATCGTCGACTTGCGCGATACGGCCGACTACAGCCACGTGCGCGTCAACCTGGAAGAGTTGAACGCCAACCAGTGCGACCTGTTCCTCGCCATCGAGCAGCCGGAACAGCAGGCGCGGGCCCAGCTGGCGAAGTTCGACGCGCACGACCACACCAAATATTTCCCCGAGGTGCCGTTCGTGGGCTGGACGCCGGGCAAGCACGTGCATGATCTGCCCCTGTTCGGCACCATCGGCTATATGTATGAGTGCTACGCGCGCTATATCAGCATCGAATACACGGATGGCCAGACCCTGTGGCAAAAGCTGTTCGTCAACGGCTCGGTGCAGCAGGACATGTTCAACAGCCAGGTGCAGGGCCATGCACGGGCGGAATTTCCCAAGTTCGACACCTGTTTCGGCCCGCAAGACCAGGATGGCGGCCAGACGGGCTCGTTCAACAAGGCCATCGACATGATGGCGGCCATCACGGACCAGGGCGAGGGCAGCGCAACGTCCATCCAGCGCTACCGCCGCGACGCGGCCATGCGCCTGAAGGCCGTGCAGCCCGACTACCGCGAAGACCTGGCCGCCCTGAAGTGCGATTATCCGTCGTACGCGAACAATGGCAAGGATGCCGAATCGCGCGATGCGGCCGCGCGCCACGACAGCGCCGCCTACGACCACTACGAGCGCTTCGGCCAGGTGAAGGCCATGTTGCCCGTGAAAACCTGGGCCGCCTGGCACAAGGAAGGCGGGCGCTGGAGCGAGGCCATGCTGACCAACGAGCGCTACAACCCGGCCACCGCGCCGAAGAACATCCCCGCGCCCGCTGCCGTGGCGGGCGCCCTGAACCGCCTGAAGGACAGCAGCGGCACCCTGGAAATGCTCAGCACGGTGGCCACGGGCGCCATCTATGGCATCACTTCCGTGCTGGACCAGTACTGGCTGAAGCAGAAACTGGAGTTTCCGTATCCGTCGATGGTGGGCGCGGGCGACCGCATGGCCATCTGCTGGGCCGTGCTGGGCCAGGCGCCGAACCTGGCGACGGGCGTGCCGCTGGTCGAGAAGGGCGTGCTGTACCACGCCTGCCAGGGCATGCACCTGGAGGGCGAGGCGTCGTCCACCTGCGCCGCGCTGGCCGTCTACCACACTTGCCGCGGTTCCAACGGCTGCCACGCCCAGGGCGGCTGCGGCTTTGCCCAGCCCGACACGGGCGGCTCGTCCTGCGGCCACTCGGTCAAGGCTGCGGCGGCGCCGGGCACCGAGTGCTACGTGCCGCCACCGCCACCGGAGGACGATAAAGTCTACAGCGCGCCCAGCGACAACAAATGCGGCGGCTTCGGCGGCTGCGCCGTGCCGATTTCGGCCTCGCAGCTGTATCCGAACACCACGAAGAAGGATCCGCCCGAGCCCGCCACCATGACCCTGTACGATTTCGGTCCCGCGCCCGACCACCACAGCATTCCGCTGGATCAGAGCATGAGCTTCGCGCTCGGCGACAATGTCTACGACAAGGCCTGGGAAGCCTACGGCAAGGTGATGGCCGCGCGCGGCACGCCGGTGGGCGCGCCGCCGGCGCCCACGGACCTGCGCCTGGCCTTGCCGCCGTCGACCTGATGCGGGGCGTCCCGCACGGGGTGCAGCCGCGCCTGGGCCTGCCGAACCTGGGCCTGGGCGTGGGGCTGCGTCCGCCCCATTACGCGCACATCCTGGAACACGGTCCGCAGGTGGACTGGTTCGAGATCATCAGCGAAAATTTCATCGGCAACCACGGCTATGCGCGCCACGTGCTGGAGCAGGTGGCGGCGCAGGTGCCCATCGTCATGCACGGCGTGTCGCTGTCGATCGGCAGCAGCGATCCCCTGAGCCTGGCCTACCTGCGCCAGCTGCGCCAGCTGGCCGCCGAGCTCCGCCCCGCGTGGATTTCCGACCATCTGTGCTGGACGGGCGCCGCCTCGCTCAACAGCCACGACTTGCTGCCCATGCCGCTGGACGAGGCCAGCCTGCGCCACGTGGCGGGCAGAGTGCGGCAAGTGCAGGAATTCCTGGGCCGGCCCCTAGTCCTGGAAAACCCCAGCACCTATGTGGAGTTTGCCCAGTCCAGCATGCCGGAATGGGAATTCCTGGGCCGCCTGGCCGAGGAGACGGGCTGCGGAATCTTGCTCGACGTCAACAATGTCCACGTTTCCGCGCATAACCACGGCTATGACGCGGCCGCCTACATCCGCCAGTTGCCGCACGACCACATCGTGCAAATCCACCTGGCCGGGCCCACCGTCTGCGGCGCAGTGCTGATCGACACGCACGACGCGCCCGTGCCGGCCGCCGTCTGGCGCCTGTACGCGCTGGCGCAGCAGCTGACGGGCGGCGTGTCGGCCCTGCTGGAATGGGATGCGGACATTCCGCCCTATCCGCAGCTGCTGGCTGAACTGGACAAGGCGCGCGCGGCCGGGCGGGGGGAGTTTTCCGACGCGGCGCCCGCCACGGCCAAGATTGCCGCCGCCGTCTCGGCGCCGCTGGGCTTTCATCTGGAGGCTGCCCATGCGCCGTAGCGCCGATGGGGATGCCCGCGCCCCGCTGGCGCAGTTGCAGGCGTGGTTTTTGACGGCCATGACGGCGCCGGGCGGCGTGGCGCGCGGTGCGCAGCTGGCCAGCGAGCGCCACGGCCTGACGCAGGAGCAAGTGCTGAAACGGGCGCGGGGCGGGCCGGCGCCGCTGCACATCCATGCGGATGGCTATGTGCAGCGCCTGCTCGAATGCCTGCAGGCCGACTATCCCGTCTTGCGCAAGGTCATGGGCGACGAGTTGTTCGCGTTCTTTGCCCGCGCCTATGTCTGGCGCCACCCGTCCGCGTCGCCCACCCTGTACGACCTGGGCGTCGGCTTTGCCGATTTTCTCGCCGCCAGCCAGGGCGCGGCCGGCGCGCAGGGGACGGCCTTGCGCTTTCCCGTCGAACTGGCGCGGCTGGAGCGGGCGCGCAGCGAGGCGGGCAGGGCGCCGGGCCTGGAAAAGCGGGCGCCGGCCCCCCTGCCGTCCGGCCTGGACTTGCTGCTGGGAAATACACAAACATGGCGCCTGGCGCCGTGCGCGCGGCTGCTGGCCCTGTCGTTTCCTTTATGTGCTTTCTGGCAACAGGCACAGGCCGCGGCGGACGATGCCATGCCGGCCCAGCCGCAGGCCAGTCCCGCCTACGTGGCCATTTCGCGCATGCATTACCGGATTGCCATGCAGGAGTTGCAACCCTGGCAATTTGACTGGCTGCAGGCGCTGGGCGGGGGCGCGACGCTGGCGCAGTGCGCGCAGCAGGCGGCGCAGTCCAGCGGCAGGGCGCCGGACGAGGTGCTGGCCGACGCCATGCTGTGGTTGCCGATGGCGGCCGCGGCCGGGCTGGTCTTCAGCGGCGAGGCGTGAGTGGAAAGCGGCGGACGCAAAAAAGGCCGATGCAAATCGGCCTTGATGACAACTGCAGCGATAACCGCAGGTGTTGCTGAGTGTTGCTTAGCGGTAAAACGCTTCGACTTTGCCCTTCAGCTTGATCTGCAGCGGACGGCCGCGGCGGTCGAGGGATTTGGTGGAAGCGACCTTGATCCAGCGTTCGCTGATGCAATATTCTTCCACGTCAAGGCGTTCCTTGTCGTTGAAGCGGATGCCGACGTCGTTTTCGAACACGGCTGCAACGTGGTAAGGGCTGCTCGGGTCGATCGACAGGCGATCGGGCAATGGGGGTAAGGTAGTGGTATCGTTCATGGGCGTAATTATCGCCCAGAATGCCGATCCAGACAACGGCCTTTCGCGCGCCGTCTGTCTGGCGGCGCGCAAAAAGGCGGGCGCGGCCGCCGGGTAGCCATGAACCGGCACGGCCATGCCGCACCGGTCCATGCGGCGGCGGATTCCCGGCTGACTGGCCGGCAATCCTGGCCCGGCAATCAGGATTTGTCGTCATTCTTGTGGCTTTGACGTCCCGCTTCCACGTGCTGCTCATGCGTGCCGCCGCGCATGCCGGAACCGGAACCCGATTGCTGGCCCGACTGTTGACCGGACTGCTGCGAGCCCGACTGCTTGTCGCCGTCATTCTTGTGGCTCTGGCGGCCCGCTTCTACATGCTGCTCGTGCGTGCCGCCCTGGGTGCCGCCCGACGACTGGCGGCTGCCCGGCTGCTTGTCCGACTGCTGGCTGCCCGATTGCCCCGATTGCTGTTTGTCCGCCTGGTTGCCGGATTTGTCGTTGCTGTTCGAAGTCATGGTTGTTTCCTCTATGGTTGATACGCTATGGGTGGTCATCCCGTCACGGATGTTCCTGCCTGACATCCGGTGCTGCCTTGCACCGTTGAGGCCATTCTCCCGGCCTGTCGCTGGCTTAACCATAGGGACACTACTTGTCGCGGCGTAGGAAAACTCCGTGGTGCGTGACAACCAATTATTGCAAATGCCGCGCTTCGTCTGGCTTAGCCAGCGGACGGTGGCAAGCGTATGGCGCGCGTGCCGGGCCGCGCACTATAATGGCGCCTGTTCAAGAACAAGGAGTCGCAGCATGGAAATGGCCGTTACCGACAGCCTGCGCCAGCAGGCCTACGCGCAGGCCGCGGCCTTCGTGCGGACGCTGGACGGGCGCGACCCGCTTGCGCTGCAACGCGACTGGGCCCTGTCGCCGGCGGTTGCCGGGGAGATCATCGAGATGCTCGACAGCTATTTTGCGGCGAACCAGGCGCTGTCCCTGGCGCCGCTGGCGCAGGCGTTCGTGCCGGGCCAGGGCGGCCGTCCCGCCGTCGATGTATATGCCAGCGACGCCGGCCCGCTGGGCCTGGAATGCCGCTTGCTGGCCGACGGCAAACCGGGCGAAGCGATCTTGCACCTGGAAATGTCCGGCCACGAGGGCGCGCTGCGCCTCCATTACCGATATATTGGATCCTGAAAGCACCATGACCGTACCGATCAGCGAAACACAACAGCGCATCTGCGACAAATTCGGCTTGCCGGCGCAAGCGCCCGAACCCATGGTGGCCCTGGCCATCGGCAGCCTGGCCCATTCGCCCATCTACGGCACGCGCGTCGCGCTGCCCGAAAACGGCACCATCAGCTGGTTCATCCACTGCGGCGAACACGACGACGCCAGCGGCTTTTACCAGCCCCTGCACGCGGAACACCTGCACGAGATGCTGCCGCAGGTGCTCGATTACCTGGCCTTGCCCAGCGGCGCCAGGTTCATCCTCGACCGGGAAGGGTATGAGGATGTGTGGCTGGAGGCGGCGGACTAGGCCTGTGCCTGTAAGTTTTGCTCAGTTATAAATATTTCTTGTGGACTAGACTTTCATTTCCTTAATCTCCCTGCATACGGAGCCGAGATGAAAAAGTCTACCGCGGAAGTCGGATTGAAATGGCAGTTCCACAAGCGCAACGGTGTCGACACGATCGTGTTGCTGAACGCCAGCCAGCAGGAGCTCTACATTTCCAGCCTGGAAATCACCCTGAATATCGCCATCGGCACGCTCGTGGGCGGAAACAGCCTCGATGCCATCATGGTGGCGAAAAAGATAGAAGAGAAGGACTGGCCGGCGAAGAAGCAAGAGTTTTTCCTGGAGGAAATGAACAAGCACGAAGGCCCGTTGGACAAGCGGGCCATCGCCGCCACGGACGTGTTCTTTGCGCCATGGGGCGCGCTGGCCTCGTCGGAAGAGCATCCGGCGGAATATTCGCGCGCGGTGAGCTACAAGGGCGGCGACTATGTGGCCGTGGTCAGTGTCGGCACGGAAGCAGCGGGCCGCATGGACCCGGGCGGCATGCCGGAATATGTCTACCAGGTCCGCTATCTGCGCAAGCCGGCCGTGATCCCGGCCAACCTGGGCCGCGACCTGTCATATGTCAGCAGTTTCAAATACCTGGTCTGCCGCTCCTCGATCGATGGCCTGACCCGCCTGCCATCGATCCGCGTCCAGCTTGACGGTAGCAGCGACTGGCTGGAAGTGCCGCTCGACCTGCTGCAAGCGAGCATGGGCGACAAGCGCAGCCGCGTGATCGACCAGTCCTGCCGCGGCCTCGTCTCGGCCGCCGCTTTCTCGCGCCGCTCGCTCGGCTATTACGCGAACTATTTCGGCTATCTGCGCGACGTCTTCATCCGCGACGTGCCGTTCCAGAACATCAACGAGCTGTCATACGGCATGTTTACGATCAACCTGGACGGCACGCCGGCCAGTTCCGATCCCTGGGGCGACGACTGGCAGCTGTCGTCGCTGCAGTTCATGAAGCAGCTCAATCCCGACCTGAAAGTGCACCTGATCGTCGGCGGCTGGCCCAAGGTGGTGGAATTCGACGTGGGCGACTGCGTCACCCTGCGCGAGATGCAGGAGTCTGCGGCGCGCGATGTGCCGCTCAACGACGGTGTCACGATCAGCCTGTACCGCGTCAAGGAGGGCGAGGACGGGAGCGAAATGTACTACCGCCTGTGGCAGCCGCTGACGGTGAACGGCAGCGTGCTGCAACCCAGCGCGACAGCCACGCGCTTTGCCTGGGGCAAGGGCTTCTTGACGCAGTATCTGAGCGGGTACTGGGGGAATGTCGCCCTGGTGCTTGGCAGCGCGATTGTCGGCAACGGCAGGCGCCAGGACTATCCGGCGGAATACAGCGTGCGTATCCAGCTTGCGCTTGCGGCCGCCTTGCAGCAAAAAATCCAGCCGTCGGCAGAGCTGTTCAGCATGGTCGGCACCGACCCGGCCAAGGCCCGGCGCTTTGCCGAGGCGATGGTGCAGAGCGTGGTGCTGATGGGCTTTGACGGCATCGAGATCGACTGGGAGTATCCGGGCAAGGAGGACGGCCCCGCCTACGTGCGCATCCTCGAGGCGCTGCGCGCCGCCGAAGCCAACCCCAGCTTGAACCCCGAGCGCCGCAAGATTTACCTGGGCATCGCCTCGCCGGCCGCGGCGGCCAAGATCCGTCTGATCGACAGCGGGACATTGCCGTCCGGCACAGACACCTACTGGCGCCCCATCGGACGGCTGGTCGACACCATCCACATGATGACGTACGACTACGGCGGGCCATGGCTGAAATATTCCGATTTCAACGCGCCCATGCTGCCCGCTTCGGACGCGGGCGCGGGTGAACAGCCGAGCGGCGTGCGCGAAACGCTCACCACCATGCTCGGCTATGCCGACCGCCTGTGCTTCACGCGCCAGCAGCTGTCGCTGGGCCTGCCCATCTACGGGCGCGGCGTGAAAGTGGTGCCGGAAGCGGGCGGCCAGCGCGATCCGGACGCGCGCCTGGGCATCAATTGCCGCACGGATGGCCCCGCCGAAGGGCAGTTCGCCGACCAGCCCGGCACCTATCTGTACAGCCATATCGCCAGCCAGATGAAGCTGGGCAGCCGCTCCGACAAGTTTCCCAATTTCGTGGCGCCCGGCCTGCATCCGAAGGCGAGGGCGCCGTATCTGTACGTGCCGGCGCGCGATGGCCAGCCGGCCATTTCCGTGACGTATGACGATCCCGCATCGATACGCGAGAAGATCCGCTATGCCAAGACGGAATCGCTGGGCGGCGTCATGGCCTGGGACTTGTCGGGCGACTTGCCGGCCAGCGACCCGCGCTCGCTGCTGCGCGCCATCGGCGACGAACTGCGCCAGGAACGCCCGCCCGCGCAGCCTGAGCTGCGGGAGTTGCCCGATTTCAGCCTGTACCGGCGCGCGGCCAAAGAAGGCACGGCGCTGCCGGCCCGGCCCCTGTGGAACGTGGGGCGCGACTATGGCGCCTCGCTGGAAAGCCGCGACATGGCGGTGAGCGCCGGGGTGCTGGCGATGGCGGCCTTGCCGGGAGGACGCCTGGCGCTGGCCCTGGCGGACGGCGCCGTGCAGATCATGGCGCCCAACCGTGCCGTCGCGCCGTGGGAGTGGGAAACCAGGTCCGCCTGGCATCTGGCCGCGCCCGCGGTCTCGCTGCTGGCCTTGCCATCGGGGCGCCTGCTCGTGCTGCAGCAAAATGGCGACCTGGCACGCATCGACGTACAAGACAGCAAGACGCCCGTCCTGCGCCTCGCTGCCGGGCTGGCGCCGCGGGCCGGGAGCTTGCTTGCTGGCTGGGGCGAGCAGGCGCTGCTCTTCGACGGCACGGTGCTGCGCACGGTCGCGGTCACTGCGGCACCCGGGCAGGAATGGCAGGTGTCGCCGCCCATGCCGCTGGCGGCCAACGCGCTCGTCGCGCTGCCGGGCGGCTTGCTGCTGAGCGGCGGCACGCGCAGCGATGAAATGCCTTCGGTGGCCGTGTGGAAGATCGAGGGTGGCAAGCTGGCATTGCAGGCGGCCGTGCCCCGTTCCAAGCCGGAAGACTGGGGCGCCATCGCCTTCCTGAGCGTCTTGTCCGACGGCGCCGTGGCGGCCCTGACGGCGTACGGCAATTACCAGGCCTACGGCCCGGCGGCGCTGCAGCCGGAGCGGCCGCAGCCCGCCGCGTGGAGCGCGCTCAGCGACGGCGAGCAGGTTGGGCGGGCGCTGCTGCCGCTGCCGCAGGGCGGCTTTCTCAGCATTAGCGACGGCGCGTACATGTTCTGGGGCCGGCGCGGCGATGGTTATGTGATGCTGCAGAGACTGAGCGGTAGCCGTTCGGCCGACGCGGCTGCCGTGCTGGACAACGGCGACGTGGTGATCGCCAGGGGGGCCGAATTGCGCTACCTGGCGGCACGCAGCTGGCCGCGCGCGCAAGCTTGTCTCCAGCCCAGCTGGAATTGGCGCGACGGGGACGACGGCCGTTCCTGGCTGCATCATCTGGCGGCCGCCGGCAACCAGGCCGGCATGGCGCAAGCGCTGGCGGAAGGCGCGCCGCCCGACCTGCAGGCCACCGATGCGGCCAGCGGCGCCCAGGAAAGCGTGGCCGAAACGGCCTTGCGCGCGCAGCACTGCGCCATCGTGCCCCAGCTGACGGCCGCCGGCGCCCCTTTGTGGAGCGGCGGCAATGCCGAACGCACGAGCGCCTTGCTGAACGAGCCCGTGCTGGCCGCCTTGCTGCCGCCGGAACTGCTGGCCAGCACGCCTTACCTGCTGCCCGACCTGCCGCTGGCGGGCGCGCCGATCGCGGCCGCGACGGCGGCCTTCCTGAGCGACAATCCGCGCCTCGCCACCCTGATCGCCACGGCGCTGGCGCCGGTGTTGCCGGAAACGGCGCGGCAAGTGCAGCACCTGGTGCAGGATTACGCCATCGACGATGCCTTGCTGGCGGCCGCGCGCGGGGAAGGCGATACCTGCCTGATGCATGTGCTGGTGCCGGACGGCGCCCGGGCCGATGATTGCAAGCAGGCCGAGGGCGTGGGCGAGGATTTGCGGCAGGTGCTGGCGCAGCTGCTGGGCCAGCGCCATGCCGACCCGGACGCCTTCATCGCCGCCATCGATGCCGTCTGGACGGCGCCGGACAAGGCGCGGCCTTGGCGCCGCCAGGAGTGCCGCCAGCTGGTGGCCGCCGCCGCGCGTCCCAAGCGTCCGGACGCCTACCGCCTCGTCAGCGAACCGGCCGTCTGCGACCTGGCGCTGCTGCATTACGCCGCGCTGGTGGAGCTGGGCTGGCCGGCGCCCGCTGGTGCGCCGCAGGAACCCCTGTCCCGGCGCGCCCCGGCCCACTACCGCATGCTGATGCAGGCCGGACGCGACGCCCTGACGCCGAACGGCTGGGATGATCCCGTGCTGCGCCCCGGGCTGGCCGTGCAGGGCTTGCCCAACGAGGTGACGGCCCTGCTGGACATGGCGCCGTGGATGGCCGCTCCCATGGGGGCCGCGGCCGATGCCCTGGTCAGCGGCATGGGCGTGGTCGTGCGCGACTATCACCAGCAGGAGCTGGACGCCCGCCGGCTGGTCGCTTCCGACCTGGCGGCGGTGCAGGATCCGTACACGGCACTGGGGGAATTTTCCGGCGGCGCGGCCATGGCCGGCCTGGCCATGCAGCAATTGCTGCTGTGGTCGTGCACGACGCCGCAGGGCGCCGCCCTGGCCTTGCCCTCCGCCGCCGCCTTGCTGGCCCTGCGCGCGCCCGCGCCCTGGATACCGCAAGGCGATGTGAATGCATATGCGCAACAGTGGTTCAGCTGGGCGGAAGATCCGCCCTATCTGGCGCAGGACCCGACGGCGCTGCCCGAGCAGACGGACGCCGTCACGCCGCTGCCGGCGCGCAGCAGTAATGCCCCCGTGCGCCGCGTGCTCGCGGCGGCCGGCGCGGCGGCCGTGCCGCCCGCGCCCGACGTCGACGAAGAAGCCAGCCGCAGGCGGCGCCTGGAACAGAGCGTGCGCGCCACGCAGATGAAATTCATGGTGCAGACGTGGCAAAACAATATGCTGGTCGACAGCAAGCTGCAGGCGCAGGAAGACGAGCGCCTGCTGAAAAGCCCGTACACGGCGCGCATCGACGAGCTGACCCGCAATGCGGCGCAGGCCGATGCGACCCTGAGCAATACCCGCGCGCGCCGCGAGCTGGTCCGGGACCTGGAAAACAAGCCGTTCGGCATGTCGGCGGCCGAGCTGCGCAAGGCGGGTATCGACGTCAAGTTGCCGGCGGGCATGCGCGACGATCAGCTGTTGCCCGACGACCTGTATGACGACGCTCTCGAGCACGAGCATGCGCGGCTCGACGGCGTGGAAAAGGACGCGCTCGCGGCGCGCAGCAAGGCGATCGGCGAAGTCGACGGCCTGCGCCGCAAGCGCGACATGGACCCGCAGCGCCTGCGCCAGCTCGAGCAGCAGGCCAAGCTCAAGGGACAGCTGGAGGCGGCCCAGCGCAAGCTCAGCAAGATGCAGGATTACGCGCTGCTGGCCGACAGCATCGCCCATTATGGCGCCTCGGCGCTCGACTGGCTGCACGACAAGGGCGTGATCTCGGGCAAGTTTGCGGAAGTGGCCAAGACCATACTGACGTGGGCCAACCGCATCGTGCAGATCGGCATCGCCGTGGCCACCATCGCCTATGGCTGGAAACAGATGCGCGCCATGCAGGGGCTCGGGTCGATCGGCAAGGGCGGCGGCATTTCGATGATGTTTTCCATCGGCATGGCCGCGTTCAATATCGTGCAGTGCGCCATCTTCGGCCCGCCGCCCGACCCGATGGAGGAAATGTACAAGGCCTTGAGCAAGCAGATCGAAGAGGTGGGCAAGGCCTTGCAGGAAAGCCTGGCCGCCATGTCGCAGCAGCTGGCGTCGATGCAGGCCGGCATCTACAACCGCCTGGACGGCATCGAGGACAAGATCGACGGCCTGGGGCGCGAACTGGGGCGCCAGATGGCGGAACTGTCGGCGCAGATGGACGAAGGCTTTGCCGCCGGCCGCGCCGAGACGCGGCAAGCCACGGCGCAGGTGCTGCTGGCCATGCAGCGGGGCTTCGACAGCGTCGAGCGCCGTTTCGACCTGATCGAGGACAGGCTGGGCAGCGACTTGCATTATCTGCAAGAAATGATGACCGTCAGCCTGATGGATGACTATGCGACGATGGATATCGCCATCGCCAACGCCGAAACGGAAAGCCTGCACGGGGCGACGGCGGCGGCGGCCGACGGCCCGCGCCTGGCAGACGATCCCGCGCGCCTGGCCGACTACCGCAACCGCCTGGTGAACGGCGTGCGCAACAAGCTGCTGGGCCTGCCGCGCCGGAAGCTGGAAGACACGCTCGACAGCAGCTGGCTGCAAACCTGGCCGCTGCCGGCGGGCGTGGCGTCGCGCCAGGCCGGGCAGGTGAGCATCAACCGCATCGGCGACTGCCATGATTTTTATGTGCGCCGCAGTACGGGGGCCGAGGAAGCCAGCCAGCGCGTGTATTTTTCTGCCGCCTATGGCAAGACGCTGGCCAGCCGGCTGCTATGGGTCTCCGAACACCTGATGCAGTTTTCCGACCATCCGCAGGGCATGATTGCCGACCTGGACGAGCTGATCGTGGCGCCGTCGGAAACGCTGCAGGGCTTTCTCAGCGATTTTGCCGACAATCAACCGTTCCTCGACGGCTTGCTCGACGACTATGTGCAGGCATTGGCGAGCCTGGCGGCGCGCTGCCGCGCCATCATTCCCGTGCAGGGCAGCCAGGATTGGCGGCTGCCGCCAGGCCGGCTGGGCGACGCGGCCTTGCTGCATGGCTTGATGTTCGACGCCGTGCCCGTGCTCGACCTGGCCGAACTGGAAGTGGAGAGTGTTGCGGCAACGCAACTGGCCGAGCGCGCCAGCCACCTGGGCAGCCTGTCGCGCTTCCTGACCAGCCCCAGCCTGGGCTGGCGCGCCGTCAAGCTGCAGCGCGTGCTGGCCGTGGCCCACGTCCTGCGCGTGGCCGACCTGTCGCTGGCCAGCGACGAGGGGCAAGTCACGCTGTGGGTGGCCTTCCGCGGCGCGCGCCAGCCGGTGGCGCAGCTGCGCCTGGTGGCGGGACAGGTGGTCGACAGCCAGTTGTTGATCATCGGTAATAGCCTGCTGGTGCAGATACAGCGCGCGGTGCAGCCCGTGCAGCAGCGCTGGATCGCGCAGTACAACGGCCGCATCGCGGCCGATGCGAAGGCGGAACTGGCGGCGCTCGACGGCAGCGTGGCGCGCCTGATCCAGTTCATGGCGCTGGCGGGCCTGGCCGAGACGGCCATGTCGGAAACGCTGAGCCTGATCTGGACGTCGGGCCGCCTGGGCGCCTATCTGGCCAGCCAGACGAGCCTGGCGAGCAGCGCGCAAGGCAACCAGTTCAGTCCGCCCGTAGCGGCCATGCTGCAAGCGGGCCAGGCCAGTGCCGAGACGGCGCGCGCGCGCCTGCGCGCCACCCTGGCGGCGCGTGCCGGCCGCGAAGCCGACGATGTGGGGCGCGATCCCCTGGTCGACCGGCTGCGCCAGGAAACGCATGCCTTGCTGGAACGCGCGCTGGCGCACCGCGCCATGCTGCAGCGCAGCGTGCTGCCGCCACTGCTGGGAGCGCTGGATCCCGAACCGGCGCCCAGGCTGCAGGGGGAGGGAGCGTTGACGTAGACAGGCTGGCGTATCCTCTTCTATACATTTATTTGCAATAGTGCTATTTTGCAATAGTGGCCCGTCAGGGCCGCCATGCGCCGCATGTCCGGCTTGGCCGGATATGCGGCGCTTTGTCGTCCGGGTCGCGCCAGCGCGGCAGGCCCGCTTGCCCAGCATGATCCAGATTACGAGAGAGAGCCGTCCGATGCGTGTCCATTTTTCATCCGCCGCCCTGGCCCTGGCGCTCGCCACGGCATTTCCGGCAGCCGCCACGGGCGCCAGCGCCTTGCCCGCCGCGCAGCAGCAAGGCCAGGTCCAGCGCGATATCGCCGCCTTTGTGCGCAGCGAAATGCGGGAGCGCCAGATTCCAGGGCTGCAACTGGCCGTGATCCAGGGCGGCAAGGTCGTGCTGACGCGCAATTTCGGCCTGGCCAGCCTGCAGTACGGCGTGCCCGTGACGGACGCCAGCCTGTTTTCCATCAATTCGGCAACGAAAGCGTTTGCCGGCGTGGCCGTGATGCAACTGGTGCAGGAGGGCAAGATCGACCTGGCCGCGCCCATCGGCCAGTACCTGACGGGGTTGCCCGTAGCCTGGCAAGCCGTGACGGTGACGCAGTTGCTCAACCATAGCTCGGGCTTGCCCGATGTGCTGGACCAGCGCAGCGGCAAGCTGGTGGGGCCGCAACCGGACGACGCCGCTGCGGCGTGGACTGCCGTGCAGGCGCTGCCCGTGGAAGCGCCGCCAGGCCAGCGCTACCGCTACAACCAGACCAATTACGTGTTGCTGGCGCAATTGATCGAGCAGCAGGGCGGCCAGCCCTTTACCACTTTCATCCAGCGCCGGCAGTTCGACGTGGCCGGCATGCCGCACAGCGGCTTTGGCGACGCGAAGGACGTGGTCGTGGGCAAGGCCAGTTCCTACGTGCTGGAGCGGGGCGGCAACGGTTACCGCAACGTGATCGAAGATTTCCCCGTGTTCATGCGCGCCGGGGCCGGCATCAACAGCAATGCGGGCGAACTGGCCAACTGGCTGATCGCGCTGCAGTCGGGACGCTTGCTGGCGCCCGCCAGCGTGGAGAAGCTGTGGCAGCCGACCAGCCTGAACGACGGCAAGCCGGCGCCGTGGGCACTGGGCTGGCCCAGCATCGGCCGCGCTGCGCACCGCGCCGTGGCCGGCATCGGCGGTGGCCGCTCGGCCTTTTATGTGTATCCGGACGATGGCCTGGCCATCATTATCCTCAGCAACCTGGCCGGCGGCCAGCCGGAACAGCTGATCGACACCGTCGCCGGCTTTTATGTTCCCGCCCTGCGCCAGCAGCGGGGCGGCGCGTATGCCGCGCACTTGTTGCGCAACAAGGCGGCCAGTACCGGCTTTGACGGGCTGGAACAGAAACTGGCCGTCATCCGGCGCCAGCATGGGCTGCCTGAACCCGCCGAAGACGACTTGAATGCCTGGGGCTACCGCCTGCTGGGCCGGCAGCAGCCGAAACAGGCGCTCGCCGTCTTCCAGCTGGGCGTGCGGCTGTACCCGCAAGGGGCGAATGGCCACGACAGCCTGGCCGAAGCGTACGAGGCCGATGGCGCCACGGCGCCGGCCATCGCGCATTACCGGCGTTCGCTGGAGCTGGACCCGGACAACGCCCACGCCGTGGCGCGCCTGCGCGTGCTGGCCGCCGACTAGCGTTCCGCCTGGCCGTGCTCGGACCCGTGCATGGCCAGGTAGGCCGTCAGGTTGTCGTCGTGAATGCCAAGGCTGCGCAGCACTTCGCGCGTAAAACTGACGGGCGAAGTGCCCGGTGCCGTAACGATGCGCTGGTCGGCCACGGCCCACGGCACGTCCTGGTACAGGGCCGCGCCCGCATAGCCCGTTTGCAGCAGGTTGTCCGCACTGTTGGATGTGTGGCGCACGGTGTCGAGCACGCCCGCCTGCGCCAGCACGCGCGTGCCGTCGCAAATGCCGGCCAGCACCACGCCCTTGTCGCGGGCGGCGCGCAGCAGAGGGCCCAGGTCGGGTGCCTTGCCGCTTTGCCAATGGCTGCCGCCGCACACCATCAGCAAATCGAGTTCATCGAGATTGACCTCTTCCAGCGCCAGTTGCGGCGTGACCAGCATGCCGCCGGACGAAGTGACGGGCAAGCCGCCCGGCGTGGCGAACTGCGTGTAAAAGCCGTAGTACAGGCGCGCCGTGGAATTGAGCAGGGCGGTTTCCCAATCGGCAAAGTTTTCGGTCAGTATGGTAATGGCACGTGTCATGAAAAGTCCTGTCGCAGGTGGAGATATCGATATGAATACAGTAATACAGGCTGGCTGGCCAGCTGGTGCCGAAATCATAATAAAAAGCACTGACAATTTCTGTCAGGAGCGCGCATGAAATGATTGCACAAGTTGCAAGGGACTACGCTACAATCGCTGGCCCGTCCGCGCGGGCTTGTCCCTGTCCCATGTTCACTCTCTGACGCCTCCATGCTGATTCTGTTTTGCCGTGTCCTGTTAAGCATTGCTGGCCTGCTGCTTTTCTTCCTCTTCGATCAATTGAGCGCGAATGAATGCCTGAAATTGAGCGCCTTGCTGGCGGCATTCCTGCTGGGCGTGGGCGGCGTGCTGCAGGCGTGGCGCGGCAATGCCGGCGCCGGCGCGATCAACGTGCTGGTGCGCGTCGTCGTGCCCGTGTTTTATCTGGACGCCGCCGTAAAAGGCTTCTTGCGCGGCTATTTTGGCATGCGCCCGAACCCGAATGCGGTTTTGCAGGCCATGTTTGCGACAGATCAAGCCGAAACGGGCGAGTTTTTCCTGCACAACGGCGCCGCCCTGGCGCAAGCGGCCGCCTGGTTTGTGCTCGTGACGGCGGCCGTGCTGCTGGGCGACCGTTATCTGCAGCGCTGGCAGGCGGCGCGCGGGCATGCCGCGCCAGGCTGGCCGCAAAAAGGGTTTGCCGTCTTCATGGCTGTCTTTCTCGTGTCCTTGCACGTCAATACCACCATGCGGCGCGAAAATCCGGCCCTGTTCTGGCCGCTGCGCTACCAGCAGTACAGCGCGCAACTGGATGCGATGAAATCGATGCAGCACGCGCTGACGGCGGCCATGGCCGCGCCGCGCGACTGGCATGTGCGCTATGCGGGCGAGGATGCCCGCACCGTCATCCTGGTGATCGGCGAGAGCACCAACCGCGCCTCGATGTCGCTGTATGGCTACCCGCGCGCCACCACGCCCCAGCTCGACGCCATGCGGGCTAAGCTGCTGGTTTTTAACGATGTGATTTCGCCCGCGTCCAGCACGGTGGAATCGATGATGACCATGCTCACGCCGGCCGATATCGGCAACCCCGATGCGTGGATGGCCAAGCCGAATCTGCTGATGCTGGCCGAGGCGGCCGGCTACAAGACGTTCTGGGTGTCGAACCAGACGCGCAACGATGGCTGGATCGGGTTGCTGGCGGGCCAGGCCGATGAAAGCGATTTCATCAATTACGGCACTGGCCGCGGCGAAAACAATTTTGACGGCAACCTGTTCCAGCCGTTTGCCCATGCGCTGCGCGACGCGGCGCCGAAAAAGCTGATCGTCGTGCACTTGCTGGGCGCGCATCCCAGCTATGACATGCGCTACCCGAGCCGTTTCGCGCATTTCGACCGGGCGCACGACGCCGTCAGCGCGCAGATGGCCAGCCAGGGCAGGTCCAGCTGGATACGCAACCAGCGCGACGAGTACGATAACGCCATCCGCTACGGCGATTACGTGCTGGGCACCCTGATCGGCATGGCCGACAAAGCCAAGGCCGGGCGCGCCGCCTCGCTGCTGTTCGTTTCCGACCACGGGCAGGAAGTGGGCTACAGCCGCAATCACGCGGGCCATTCCGCCTCGGACAAGAGCGGCTATGAAATTCCCATGTTGATCTGGAACAACCAGCAAGCGCCGCAGTCGGCGGCCGCCCGCGCCGCGCTGGAAAACCGGCCCTACCAGACGGACAAGCTCGACGCGACCGTGCTGGGCTTGCTGAAGATCGAGACGCGCTATTATGCGGCGCAGGACGATATCCTCAGCAGCGCCTTTACGCCCGTGCAGCGCTTCATGAATGGCTTGCAGTACCAGCGCGGGGCAGCGCTGGCCCGTTGATCCCGCAATGAAAAAGCCCGGCGCCGCCGCAGGAAGCGGCGGGGCCGGGCCCCTGGGATGTTGCCGATACTTTGCCGATTACTTCTCGGCGAATGCGCGCTCGACCACGAAGTCGCCAGGCGTCGAGGTATTGCCTTCCTTGAAGCCACGCGCTTCCAGCATTTCCTTCAGGTCGCGCAGCATGTCCGAGCTGCCGCAGATCATCACGCGGTCTTCGGCAGGATTGAGTTCCGGCACGCCCAGGTCCTTGGCCAGCTTGCCGTTCTCGATCAATTCCGTGATGCGGCCCATGTTGCGGAAGTCTTCGCGCGTCACGGTCGGGTAGTAGCGCAGCTTGTCGCTGACCATTTCGCCCAGGAATTCATGCTTGGGCAGGTGCTCTTCCAGCAAGTCGTGGTAAGCCAGCTCGTCGACCTGGCGCACGCCGTGCACGAGGATCAATTCGTCGAAGCGCTCGTAGATGTCCGGATCGCGCACGATGCTGAGGAAAGGCGCCAGGCCCGTGCCCGTCGACAGCATGTACAGGCGCTTGCCCGGCAGCAGGTAGTCGGATACCAGGGTGCCCGTCGGCTTGCGGCCGACGATGACGGTGTCGCCCACTTGCAAGTGTTGCAAACGCGACGTCAATGGGCCGCCCGGCACCTTGATGCTGAAGAATTCCAGGTGGTCTTCATAATTGGCGCTGGCGATACTGTAGGCACGCAGCAATGGCTTGCCATCGACGCGCAGGCCGATCATGGTGAAATGGCCATTCGAGAAACGCAGCGACGGGTCGCGCGTGGTGGTAAAGGAGAACAGGGTATCCGTCCAGTGGTGCACGCTTAAAACGCGCTCTTCATTCATCGAACTCATAGTATTTGTTGGCTGGTCAAAAAAATGGTTAGTTGCTGGCAACTGCTGGCAAAAGTGAAACCCTGTGTAGGCCCAGATGCTATTGTACTGGCCTCCACACGAAATTGTTACCGTCTATCGCCGCCATTGCTGCCGCACGCGGTGCCGACATTATAGTGCGAATGGCAAGGCGGGGCTGGAATTGGCCCCAAAACGGGGCGCGGGCATGCGCTCTCTTGACCTGGCTCAGTTTTTTCAGGGTGCCGCGCCAGGGCTGCCGCCAGCGCATGCCGGCGCGGCCGTGGCGCGGCGCCCGAAGCGCCGTCGCAGGGCGGCATTCGCCGGGTCGGACACATGGCGGGCTACGAGGGCGGCCGCCAGCGCCGTCGCTGCCAGGAACAGCGCCAGCCACGGCAGCCGTTCCGCGTAGCCGAGGCCCGCCTTGTCGACCACGTTGCGCATGCCGGCCAGCACGATGATATGGAACAAGTACAGCTCATAGCTGTGGCGTCCCAGCCATTGCAGCGGGCCGTGGCGGCCCTGGCCGGCTGCCGGGACCGCCGTGGCGCCCGCGATGAAGGCGGCGCTGGCCAGGGCGATTGCGCTGAAGCCGAAGACTTCATGGCCGCCGATGCCGCGCACATACAGAACCGCCAGGGCCAGGCCCGCGGTCCAGCGCAGGAACCGCCCGGCCCGCGCGCCCGGCTGCCAGTGTTGTGTCAGCAGGGCCGTCAGGCAGCCGATGGCGATGGCGTCGAAACAGGCAAGGTAGCCGTACATGAAGTCAATCTCGTTATCCGCGTGCCGGCTGCGGTACACGGGCCCGGCCACGATGGCGGCGCCGCACAGCAGCATGATCGCCTGGCGCCGGCGCAGGAAGCGGCACGACAGCGGCAGCAGCAGATAAAACATTTCCTCGACGGACAGCGACCAGTACACGTTCAGGCAGTAATTGAAGTAACCGGCGCTTTGCATCAGCACGTTGTGCCAGAAGGTCAGCACGGACGCGATGGCGATGACGAAATAGCTGGCTGGCAAGTCCTTGCCGCCGTCCGAGTTGGCAAAGAAGGGCACGTCCAGCACACCGAGCAGCACGATCAGGGACAGGGCCAGCAGCAGCGCCGGCAGCAGGCGGGCGACGCGATACAGATAGAACGCCGCCAGGTCGATGCGCGCCAAGTCGCCCCAGCGGCGCAGCGAAGTCGAGGTGATCAGGTAGCCGGAAATGACGAAAAACATGGTCACGCCGTAATTGCCCTGGTAGGCGGCGCGCAGCAGCCAGGCGGGCAGGATTTCGAGCGGGCTATTCTTCAGGCCGTAGGCGAGGGCGAAGTGCAGCAGCAGCACGCACAGGATGGCGGCGCCGCGCAAGGCGTCAATATGGTGGTTGCGTGCTTGCAATGGTTTCCCCGTCGGTTTTGGTGACACGAGGGGCAATTATGCGACACTTGTCGCTCAAAGGTCAATAATTTTGCAATTGCCGGGAAGGGCGCGCCGAATGGAGCCGGGGGCGGGGACGCCTTGCGTGTATGATATTGCCGAACAGAATTGTTGGGCATCTATCATCTTGCGGGCGCGGTTTCTCGTGCCTGCCAGCCCATGAATCTGCGTGCACGATTCCGGCCGCCAGGATGCCCGACCCACAGCGAAAGGTCATAAAGATGTATAAAACAGTGCGCGACATGTTCCTGCATTTCAAGGAAGCCGTCCCATTCCGCCTCGTCCCCGCCCTGATCTGCACCGCCTTGCTGGTCGGCATGTTATTGCTGCCGGCACCGGACGGCTTGACGCCCAAGGCCTGGGGCCTGGTAGCGATCTTCCTCACGACGATTCTGGCGATCATTTTAAAAGTGATGCCCATCGGCGTAATGGCGATGATGGCCATCGTCATCGTGTCCTTGTCGCAAGTGACGTCGACCTCGTCCAAGGGCGCCATCACGGATGCGCTCAGCAGTTTTTCGAACCCCCTGATCTGGCTGATCGTCGTGGCGATCCTGATTTCGCGCGGCCTCAAGAAAACGGGGCTGGGCAGCCGCATCGGCCTGCTGTTCATCTCGCTGCTGGGCAAGCGCACCATGGGCATCGGCTATGGCCTGGCGATTTGCGAACTGGTGCTGGCGCCCTTTACGCCCAGTAACACGGCGCGCGGCGGCGGCATCGTCCACCCCGTCATGAAATCGATCGCCAACGCCTTCGATTCGGATCCGGCCAAGGGCACTGAAAAGAAAGTGGGCACGTATCTGGCCCTCGTCAACTACCACGCCAACCCGATCACCTCGGCCATGTTCTTGACGGCCACGGCGCCGAACCCGCTGGTGGTCGATTTCGTGGCCAAGGCCAGCGGCCAGAGTTTCCACCTGACGTGGACCACCTGGGCCCTGTGCATGCTGCTGCCGGGCCTGGTTTGCCTGCTGCTGATGCCGCTGGTAATTTATTGGCTGTCGCCGCCGGAACTGAAAGCTACGCCGGACGCCGTCACCTACGCCAAGTCGGAACTGAAAAGCATGGGGCCGCTGTCGCCGCCGGAAAAAGTCATGCTGGGCACCTTCGGCTTGCTGCTCTTGCTGTGGGCCAACGTTCCCGCCATGCTGTTCGGTCCCGCGTTTTCGCTCGATGCGACGGTCGTCGCCTTTGTCGGCCTGTTCGTGCTGATCATCACGGGCACCATCGACTGGGACGACGTGCTGTCGGAAAAGAGTGCCTGGGACACCCTGGTGTGGTTCGGCGCGCTCGTCATGATGGCCGAGCAGCTGAACAAGACGGGCGTGATCGCCTGGTTTTCGGCCGGCATGAAGGCGGCCATCGTCGCCAGCGGCATGGACTGGCTGCCGATTGCCGGCGTGCTGGTACTGGTATTTGTCTTTTCGCATTACTTCTTTGCCAGCACGACGGCCCACATCAGCGCCATGCTGCTGGCCTTCCTGACGGTGGGCCTGCACCTGATCCCGGCCGAATACCACGTGCCCTTCATGCTGATGATGACGGCCGGCTCGGCCATCATGATGACGCTGACCCACTACGCGACGGGCACCTCGCCCATCATCTTCGGCAGCGGCTTCGTGACGATGGGCAACTGGTGGAGAGTCGGTTTCATCATGTGCGTGGTGGAACTGCTGATCTTTGCCGTCGTCGGCACGACGTGGTGGAAGGTGCTCGGCTACTGGTAATGCCCGTTGCTACAGCTGGCGCGCCAGCTGCCGCATGGCCGCCAGGCAGTGCGCCAGCTCGCCGCCCACGGCGCGCTTCCACAGGACGGCCGCCTGCGACCACGCCTGTTTTGCCAGCAAGTCCCTGAGCTGCGCCTGCAGATCGTCCGGCAAGCCGCCGAACCGGCGCAATTCCAGCGAGCGGGGCTGGCCGTGGCGGCCCGCCGGGTCCATTTCCTCCAGCGCGTCGTGCAGGCTGCCGTAGCGGTGCAGGGCGCCGCCGTCGTCGACGGCCGCCAGCGCCAGGTCCGGCGTTGCTTCCAGGTCGTAGCCCAGGTCGCGGCAAGGTTCGTCGATCAGCTGGGCAATATTGTAGATCGTCAACACCTGCGCGGATCGCACGACGTCCGTCAAGTCGTGCACGTCGACGCCCGCGTCCAGCAAACGCTGCAGGGCAGGGGCGTTGATGAAGGGAAAATCCGACTCGCCCAGGTCGCGCCAGCGTGCTATCCACTGCGGCTGCGGCAAGCTGTCGTCGACGACGTCGGCCCACAGGCCGCGCAGCAGCAACTGTTGCAGCAAGGGACCATATTTCTTCTGTTTAATATCCTGCGCCAAAGTATCTGCCTGTCCGGCATCGAAGCCGGCTTCCCGCAATCGCCCGTTGATCGTTGTCATTCTCCGCCGCCTGCCTTTCCCTGTGAGTGTGTACAGGCGGTATCATATAGGCAAGCACCGCCGTCACGGCAACCGCCCGCGCACGACTTCCAGCAGGTAGGCGCGCGCCGCAGTCCGGTCCATGCCTTTTTCTTGCAACAGCGGCAATAATTGTTCGAACAACTGGCGCCGCTGCCGGGATGCCTCGGACGTGTCGCGCCGGTCCGAAAAGAAATCCATCAGGGTCGAGCCGCACAGGCAATTGCGGTAGACCTCGACGATGGCGACGTTGTTGTCATCGAAGCTCTGCTTCAGCCCCGAGACATCCTGCCGCATCGCTTGCGTCTGCCCGATGAACTCATCCGCCGTGGCGAAGACGCGGCCGCAGCAGGCGCAATGCTTGGGAAAGGCCGCTTCGGCCAGGGCGCGCAAGCCTGCGAAGAACAGTTGCTCCTGCATCATGGCTCCTGGCGGCGCGCCTAGGCGGCGCGGTTGCTGATCTGGACGACACGCGGCCCCATCGGCGGCCCCAGCGGCGGCCGCTGCACGCCCGATTCGAAGCGCAGGAAGGCTTCCTGCAAATGCTCCTTCAGCAAGGTTTCGTCCCAGGGCTTGGTGATGAACTTGTACACGGAGCCTTCGTTGATGGCGGCCGTGACCGAATGCAATTCAGGATAGCCGGACAGCATCACGCGCACGATTTCCGGATAGATGCCCTTGATGCGGCGCAAGAGTTCGTTGCCGGACATGCCAGGCATGCGCGCATCCGTGAGGATCACGCCCACCGCGTTGGAGGCGACCAGTTCCAGCGCTTCCTGCGGATTGGTGGTGCTGAGTATCTGGTAGCCTTCCTTGCGCAGCGAGCGGCGCAGCGCGGACAGCATATGCTCTTCGTCGTCGACCAGCAGCAGCACGCGCTGCGGCACTTCCGCATGGCAGTTGTCGGGCGGCAAATGGGTACCCGCATACAGCAGCTTGTCCATCTCGGCGCCCGGCAGGGGGCGGCTGAAGTAATAGCCTTGCATGGCGTCGCAGTGATTGGTATTGAGAAATGCCAATTGTCCTTCCGTTTCCACGCCCTCGGCCACCGTGCGCATGTTGAGCGACTTGGCCATGGCGATGATGGAGCGGGTCAGCGAAGCGCCGTCCTCGCTGTCGGTCACGTCGCGGATGAACGACTGGTCGATCTTCACCACGTCGATGGGGAATTGCTTGAGATAGGACAAGCTGGAATAGCCGGTGCCGAAGTCGTCCAGCGCCAGGGTGACGCCGATTTCCTTCAACTGTTCCAGCGCCCGCACCACCAGGTCGCGGTTTTGCATCAGCACGCTCTCCGTCAGCTCCAGCTCCAGGCAGTCGGCCGGCACGCCGCTGTCGGCCAGCACTTCGCGCACCAGTTGCGGCATGTCGACCTGGCGGAACTGGCGCGCCGAGACGTTGACGGCCATTGTCAGGTGCGTAAAGCCGTAGGCATGCCAGACGCCGAGCTGGGCGCAGGCCGTGCGCAGCACCCATTCGCCGATGGCAATGATCATGCCCGCTTCTTCGGCCAGGGGAATGAAGCGGTCCGGCGGCACCATGCCGATGCCGGGCCGGCGCCAGCGCAGCAGCGCTTCCATGCCATAGACTTTTCCACTGACCAGGTTGACCTTGGGCTGGTAGTGCAATTCCAGCTCGCCCTGCGCCAGCGCCTGGTGCAGCGCGTGTTCGATTTCGGCCCGCTCTTCCACCAGCACGCCCATCTTGTGATTGTAGAACTGGTAAGCGTTGCGGCCCTTGTCCTTGGCGCTGTAGAGGGCCGCGTCGGCCGTCTTCAACAGGATGTCGCCGCTGTCGCCGTCGCAGGGAAACAGGCTGGCGCCGATACTGGTGCTGACGTGCAAGGTATGTTCGCCCAGCACAAACGGCTCGGCAAACACGGCCAGCACCTTTTTGGCGATGTCTTCGGCCGTGTCGCTATCGGGCAAGTCCGTCAGCAGGATGACGAACTCGTCGCCGCCCTGGCGGGCCACCGTGTCGCCTTCGCGCACCGCGTGCTGCAGCCGCCGCGCCACTTCCTGCAGCAGGGCATCACCCACGGGGTGGCCATAGCTGTCGTTGACGAACTTGAAACGGTCGAGGTCCAGCATCAGGGTCGCCAGGTGCAGCCGGGTGCGGCGGGCGTGGGCGATGGCCTGGCCGATGCGGTCGTTCAGCAGCTGGCGGTTGGGCAAGTCCGTCAGCGCATCGTGGTTGGCCAGGTATTCGATGCGCCATTCCTGCAGCTTGCGTTCCGTGATGTCCTGCACCGTGCCGCGCATCAGCAGCACCTGCCGGCCTTGGCGCACGGCCTCGGCCTGGTGGAAGACGATGCACTCGCCGCCGCCCGGCTGCAGCACCTTGTGTTCCAGGCTGTAGCCGGTGCCGCTGGCATGCAGTTCCATGAAGGCGTCGAGCAGCAGGGGCCGCTGGTCTTCCGGCAGGCATTGCAGCAGGCGCTCGAAGCTGGTGGGGCCGGAATCGGCATCGAGGCCCAGGATGCGCAACAGTTCCGGCGACCAGTAGCCGTCGCCGTCGGCGAGCCGGTACTCCCAGTTGCCCAGGCGGGCCAGCGCCTGCGCGTGGCTGAGGCTTTCCTGGATGCGGCTCAACTCGGTGAGCGCGCTGCTGGCGCGCAGCAGGTAGCGCAGCCGGTGCGCCAGCAGCCGCCATTGCATCGGCTTGGAGATAAAGTCGCTGGCGCCCGCTTCCAGCGCCTGTTTGATGGAGTCATCGTCGTCGTTGCCGGTAAGAACGACAATGGGCACGTGCGCGCCGCCGGGCAGCCGGCGCAGCTGGGCGCAGCATTCGAAGCCGCTCATGCCGGGCATGGCGACGTCGAGCAGGACCAGGTCGGGCACGCCGCGCTGGAAGGCGGCCAGCGCTTCCAGGCCGCTGGCCGCTTCCTCGATGCGGAAGCCTTCCGGCTCCAGCGCTTCGGTCACCAGGAGGCGCGTCATGGCGTCGTCATCGACCACCAGGATCAGGGCGTGCGGAGGGAGTGCGGTATTCATAGGGCTTCCTTTTCAAGGGCCAGGGCGGCGAGGACACGGTCGAGTTCTTGCTGGATGCCGCGGATATGGCGCAGCGCGCTGCCGACGTCGTTGCTGCGCGCGTATTGTTCGATTTCACGGCAAGTGGCGGACAAGCCCAGCGCGCCAACGTTGGCGCAGCTGGACTTGAAGGTATGCGCCGCCAGCTGCAGGGCCGCGGCATCGCTGGCCCCGGCGGCCATTTCCAGCTGCCCCAGCAGGCGCGGGGCGTCGCTGTAGAACAGGTCGATGATGCGGCCCAGCACGTCGGGACGGCCCGGGCGCCGCATGGCGCGCAGGTTTTGCAGGGCGGCCGCGTCGAGGATGGCGCTCGCTCCGCTCGCCGCCGCCGGGGCGGCCTGCGCCGTCGCCGCCGGCGTCTCTGCTGCCGCCGGTACGGAAGATGCGGGGCGCCAGCGGGCCAGCACGGCCAGCAGGGCTGCGCGCGTGTACGGCTTGGCGAGGTAGTCGTCCATGCCCGCGTCCAGGCACAGTTCGCGGTCGCCCAGAATGGCATTGGCCGTCAGGGCAATGATGGGCGTGCGGCTGCGGCCTTGCTCGCTTTCCATGCGGCGCAGGCGCCGCGTCGCCTCGAAGCCGTCCATTTCCGGCATCTGGCAATCCATCAGGATCACATCGAAGGGGGAGCGCTCCCACAGGGCCAGCGCGCGCCGGCCGTTGTCGGCTGGCGTGGCCTGGTAAGCGGTATCTTCCAGCATGGCCAGGGCGATTTCCTGGTTGATCGCGTTGTCTTCCACCAGCAGCATGCGCAGCGGCGCCGGCGCTGCGCCAGCGCCGTCCGGCGCGGCGGGCAGGGCGGGCTTCATCGGCGGCGCCGGCGCGTCCCCGGGCGCCACCGCGCCCACGACGACGGTGACGGCGAAGCTGGATCCCTGGCCCGCCACGGATTCGAGCACGATATTGCCGCCCATCATTTCCGCCAGCTGCTTGATGATGGCCAGGCCCAGCCCCGTGCCGCCGTATTTGCGCGAGGTGGTGCTGTCGGCCTGGCGGAAGGGCTGGAAGACGGCCGCCGCCGCTTCCGGCGTCATGCCGATGCCCGTGTCGCGCACTTCCAGCCGGAGCTGGCCGGCGGCGGGACAGCTGACGTCGACGGCAATTTCGCCCCGTTCCGTGAACTTGGTGGCGTTATTGAGCAGGTTGGTCAGGATCTGGCGCAGGCGCACGGGGTCGCCGCGCATGTGCTGCGGCACGTCGGGCGCGATGCGGCAGGTAAATGCGATGGCCTTGCGTTCGATGCCGTTGGCAAACAGCGCCACCACATCGTCGATCACCTGGCGCAGGTCGAAGGGGATGTGTTCGAGCACCAGCTTGCCTGCCTCGATCTTGGAAAAATCGAGGATGTCGTCGATGATGCTGAGCAGGCTTTCGCCCGAGCGGTGCACCGTGTGCACGAAACGCTGCTGCGTGGGACTCAGTTCCGTGCGCTGCAGCAGTTCCGTCATGCCCAGCACGCCATTCATCGGCGTGCGGATTTCGTGGCTCATCTTGGCCAGGAACTCGGATTTCGCCCGGTTGGCGGCGTCGGCCTCGGCCTTGGCCTGCGTCAGCGCCAGGTCGCGCTGTTCCACGTGTTCAAGCATGCCGTTGAAGCCCATGATCAGCTGTCCCAGTTCATCGCTGCCATGCTGCGCCACGCGCACCGACAGCGCCTTGCCGTCGCGGATATGCGCGATGGCGTAGGACAGGCGCGCCAGCGGCCTGGCGATCGACGCGCTGATCAGGCCCGTGATGGCCACGCAGGCCAGCAGCAGGACCAGCGCGATGCCGAGGATCAGCATGAAGGCATGCCGCACGCCATCGCGCACCTTGGCCACCGCCTGCTGCTGCTGCCCCGTGATGCGCGCCACCTGCTGCGCGGAATAGGCGGCCTGTTCGCGCTCGAAGGCACGCACATGGTCGATCACGTCGTTCAGCGCCGTCTGGCTGTCGAGCACGCTGCCCTTGGCCTGCACCAGCCGCCGTCCCGAGCGCTCCACGGCGTCCAGGTAGGTGTTGACGGTCCGCGTTTCGGCCAGCAAGCCCAGCTGGCCTATGCTTTGCAGCAAGGTCTGCATGGTCGCCATGTCGCGGTGCAGGGCGCTGATGCGCCGGTCGATATCGCGGCCCAGGCGCGCGACGTCGGCGGCGGCCGTGGCCAGCATGACTTCGCCCACGTCGATGCTGATGGCGTCGACGGCCAGGTTGATTTCGCCGCTGGCATCCTCGATGCGGGCCGAGGTGTGCATGTAGCGGCCGGCCTCGGCCAGCCGGTCGCGTCCGATGGCCAGCTGCAGTTCGATGGGGTCGAGCTCCTCGGCCAGGCGCAGGTGGGCAGTGGCCAGGGCGGCGCTGGTTTGCTCCTTGAGCGCAAGATAGGCGGCCTGCCGCGCCGCGCCGGCGCCGCCTTCGGCCAGCAGGCCGGCGCGCAGGGCCAGCAAGCCGGCGGCGGGATCGAGCATCTGGCGCGCTGTGGCCAGCAGTTTCGCCCGCAGCGCCAGCTGGGACGGGCTGATGTCGCGCTCGCTGGTGCCTGCCAGGTGCGCGACGGCCGCCGTCAGCCGCTCGCGCAGGGGGGCAATGCGGAAACGGTTCTTCACGGCTTCCGTTTCGGCCAGCGCAATCTGCATGTCGTGGATGCTCTTGCGCAAATCCGTCAGGTAGCGGGCATTCTGGTTCAGGCGCTGGCTTTGCAGCTGCACCTCGGCGGCCGTGGCCTGGGCCTGGCTGTCGATCAGGCGGATCTTGCCGCGCGCGCCCTTGGCGGCGGCCTTGATCTGCGCCAGCACTTGCCGCATCTCCGTCGCCTGCGCCTTGTAATAGGCCTCGTTTTCCAGGCGCTTGCGCACGGCGACGCGCATGCGCTGGAATTCCCGTTCGAAGGCCGCGTGGTAGCGCGGCGCCTGCGATTCGCCATGGCGCCGCAAATCGTCGCTGAGGCGCTCGGCGGCCTGGATATTGGCGCCGATCTTGTTCGACACCTGCTCCAGCTGCGCCAGGTCTTCCGCCTTGCCCAGCTCGAAAAAGTCCGAGGCCATGTCTTGCACGGTATAGCGCAGGCGCAACACGTCCGTGTACAGCGGCACCGTCTCGTCGGTCAAACCGTGGACATGGGTTTCGATGCCTTTCACCAGCAGCAGGCCTGCCGCCGCCATGGCCGCCACGCCCGCCAGCAGGACGCTGGTACTGATGATGAGCTTGGTCCTGATTTTCATGCCGGGTTCCAGGGCAGGGGGGCGCGCATCACTTCGCGGCAGGCGCCAGGTCCGCCGGGACGATCCTGCCGTCGGCGATGCGGGTCAGGAAAACGGCCGTCGACGCCTGGTGGTCGCCGGGTTGCAGCGTCACCTGCAAGCCGCCCAGATCGAGCCGGTCGAACGTTTCGAAACTCTGGATCAGGCGCTCGCGCGTGAGGCCCGCGCCCGCGCGGCGCAGCGCCGCCACCATCAGGGTGGCCGAGATGCAGCCTTCGAAACTGACGAAAGACAGCCTGGCCGCCGGCACGTGCCGGGCCAGCAGCGCGGCGCAGTCGGCGGCAATCGGCAGCGTGCGGTCTTCCGGCAGGGGCACCACTTGCGAAATCACAATGTTGTTGCCTTCCGTGCCCAGCAGCTGCAGCAGGCTGTCGGTGCCGACGAAGGAGACGGTGGCCAGCGCCGCCTTCAGCCCGGCCTGCCTTGCCTCGCGCACGAAGGCGGCCACCGGCGTGTAGGGGCCGGCCATGACCACCGCCTGCAGGTCGTGGCCGATCAGGGCCGCCAGGCCCGCCTTGACGGCCGTCGTGCCGCGCTGGAACGAGCCCTTGGCAACGAGTTCCATGCCGCGCCGCTGCAGGGCGCGCACCGTGCCGTCGAGCACGGCATTGCCGAAACCGTCGTCCTGGTACAGCACGCCGAAGCGCTGGATGCCCCGGCTGGTGAAATACTGCACCAGGGCATCGGACTCATCGTCGTAACTGGCGCGGAAGTTGATAATTTCATGCACCACGGGGCGGCGCAGGGTCATCGCGCCCGTAAATGCCCCCACCAGCGGCACCTTCATTTCCTCGATGATCGGGATGACGGCGTTGGTGGTGGGCGTGCCCACGTTGCCGAACAGGGCGAATACCTGTTTTTCCTCGACCAGCCGGAGCGTTTCGCTGATGGCCCGGTCCGGATCGTAGCCATCGTCGGCCACCACCAGCTCGATGCTGCGGCCATGGATGCCGCCGCCCCGGTTCGCTTCCTGGAACACGGCCGTCGCGCCGTCGAGCATGGCCCGCCCCAGTCCCGAGGCGGCGCCCGTCTGTGCGTTGACCATGCCGAGCCGGATGTGCGTATCGGTCACGCCCGGTTCGGCGGCATGGCCGGAGCCGGCGGCGAGGGCGATAGCGAACCAGCAGCATTCCCGGAAACAGCGCATGAGCTACCTTTATTGAAGTTGACAGGTATCAATAGGTAAAGGGTTGACAACGAGTATGGCCGAAATTGCCAACGCAAAACTCACACATAATCACGGCGCCCAACGCCATTGCGGCGCAGCGCGGTCAAGGCACGGGCAGCCGCACCACCACCTTGCCCCGTGCGCGGCCCTGCGCCAGGTAGGCCAGCGCCTGTTTCGCCTCAATAAAAGGAAACACCTTGTCGATGACGGGGCGAATGGTGCCCGCGTCGAGCAGGGCGGCGATCTGCGCCAGCTGGCCGCCGTCGGGACGCACGAAGTGGAAGGCGTAGCTGGCGCCGCGCCGCCGCGCCTGACCGATGATCTTGCGGCTGAGTAAACCGAACACCAGTTTCAGCACCATGTGCATGCCGCGCGCGCGGGCGAAGGCGGCGTCCGGCGGGCCGACCAGCGAGACGACGCGGCTGCCAGGCTTGACGATGCGCAAGGCCTTTTCCAGGCCGTCGCCGCGCACCGTGCCCAGCACGGCGTCGTAATCGCGCAGCACTTCCTCGAACGGTTGTTTCTTGTAATCGACCACCTCGTCGGCGCCCAGGCCGCGCACCAGTTCCACGTTGGCCGTGCTGGTGGTCGTGCCCACGCGGGCGCCCAGGTGCCTGGCCAGCTGGATGGCAAACGTGCCGATGCCGCCGGAACCGGCCGGGATGAACACTTTCTGGCCAGGCCGCAGCCGCATGCGCTCGTGCATGGCTTGCCACGCCGTCAAGCCCACCATCGGTATCGACGCCGCCTGCACGAAATCGAGGCTGGCCGGTTTCAGGGCGGCCGCCTGTTCCGGCACGACGGCAAATTCGGCCAGGCTGCCGTGCGGCGTGTCGAAAATACTCGCATACACGGCGTCGCCCGCTTTAAAACACGTGACGCCGCTGCCGACTTCCATCACCACGCCGGCCAGGTCGCTGCCCAGGGTGGCCGGCAAGCGCATTTTCAAGATCGGCTTGAAGTCGCCCCTGGGAATCAGGCAATCGATGGGATTGAGGCCCACGGCGTGCACGCGCACCAGCAGTTCGCCGGGGCCGGGCGCGGGGCGGGGCAGGTCGGCAAACGCCACGTGATCGAGGCCGCCGTATTGTTTGAGTTGCAATGCTCGCATGATGTTCTCTTCGGATAGTGAAAGGCGCGGCGCTCAGGCCAGGCGCAGGTCCTTGCGCAAGCCCGCGTCCATCAGCGCAGCGGGCAGGAAGCGGCGCATCAGGCGCAGGCGTGCCGCCAGCGGCCCGGCCGTGTAGCGCAATTTCGGCCGGCTTGCCCGCGCCGCCGCCAGGACGGTCTCGGCCACGACGCCAGGGCCATCGGCGCCGGCCATCAGCGTTTGCAGCCGGCGCGTGACGTCCGCGCGCACTTGCCGGTAGGCGGACAGCGGGCTATCGGGCGCCAGCAGATTGGCTTCGAACGTGGTTTTCGTGTAGGCCGGTTCGATGACGCTGGCGCGGATGCCCCAGCCCCGTATTTCGTGATCGAGCGATTCCGTGTAGCCCTCGATGGCGTGCTTGGTGGCGGCATACAGCGCGCCGTAGGGCATGGGCAGGAAGCCCACGACGGAACCGATATTGAGGATGCGCCCGCCGCCCTGGGCCCGCATGTGCGGCAGCACGGCCAGGGTCATGCGCACGACGCCATGGAAATTCGTGTCGAAGATCGCTTGCGCCTGCGCCATGCTGCTTTCCTCGGCACCCGCCGGGGCCACGCCGAAGCCGGCATTGTTCACCAGCAGGTCGATGCGGCCTTCGCGCCGCATTACCTCGGCCACGGCGGCAGCGACCGAGGCATCGCTGGTGACGTCGAGCGCCAGCATCGCATGGCCGGATGCGGCCGCCTGGTCGCCGCGGCGGCTGGTGCCGTACACCGTGTAGCCCGCTTGCGCCAGGCCTTGGGCCGAGGCGGCGCCGATGCCGGACGAGGCGCCGGTGACCAGGGCAATCTTCTTGTTGTTCATGGCAGTTCCTTCACTGGTGGAGAGTACAAAATATGATGATCGTCATATTGTAGTTTGAAAAAAAAGCCCGGGACGGACCCGGGCCATGGGCGTTACGGCTGATTTGCATCTTGAAACTGCGCCAGGGTGGCCGCGCACAGGGCGTCCGACAGGGCCGGCTCGTCGACGGCGCGCGCCAGGATGGTGGTGCCGATCATGGCGCACACCGTCGCCATCGCTTGCGCGTGCGCCTCGGGCTGGCCCCAGTTCGGCAACTGGCGCGCGAACAGGTCGATCATTTCCTTGATGTGGATGGTGGCGGCGCGCCGCACCTCGGGCGCCTGGCGCGGCATTTCCGAACCCAGCGCCGACACGGGGCAGCCTACCTCGATGGCGGCGATGTGTTCGGGCGACAGGTAGGCGGCCAGCATGGCTTGCAGCGCCACCGCTTCGGCGCCAGCGCGGTCGCCCGCTTCGGCCAGCAGCGCGTCGCGCGAGGCGAAATGCGCATAGAAGCCGCCGTGCGTCAGGCCCGCTTCCTTCATGATGTCGGCCACGCCCGTGCCCGCATAGCCGCTGCGGCGGATGGCGCGCGTGGCCACCTCGACGATGCGTTCGTGGGTGGCTTCCTTGCGGCTGTGCGCCGGGGATTTCTTGTCAGATGATTGGTTGGATGAGTTCTGCATGATGGTCATCATATCGCAGTTTTCAAAACCGCGCAGGGCCTGTGCCGGCAAAAGGCGCTACGATAGACGCTATCGACAATCGACGAGGAGCGGCAAATGGCAACTATTCCAGCGGCAGCGACGGAACACCTGTTTTCCTACGGCACCTTGCAGCAGCCCGAGGTGCAACTGGCCACCTTCGGCCGATTGCTCGACAGCCGGCCCGACCGCTTGCCCGGCTACCGTCTGGCATTGCTGGCCATCGACGATGCGCAGGTGGTGGCGACCAGCGGCAAGACGCATCATCCGATCGCCTCGCGCAGCAAGATTCCGACGGATGGCGTGCCGGGCGCCGTGCTGGCCGTCTCGCTGGAGGAATTGCGGCAGGCGGACGGCTACGAGGTGCCCGATTACCGGCGCGAGCGCGTCACCCTGGCGTCGGGCATGCAAGCCTGGGCCTATGTGGATGCGCGCGATGCGCCGGGGTGAGGCAGTGCTGTGGGGAGATCATGCAGGCAGTCGAATGGCTCGACTTTAATGCGCCGGGGAATCAAGCGGCATCAGCTATTTCCTCGGCGCCGCCTGATTTTTAAATCAACAGATTAGCTTTTCAGGCTGCAGAAGGAAGCATAGTGGTCCTGCGTGTAATAGCGTTCCACCAGTTTGCGTTTGCCCGCCGGTGTTTGCACGAGCAATACGGCGCGATGCGATCCGGCCCCGCCATCGCCGCCGATACCCAGATAGTATTCATAATAAACCTCGTCCTTGCCGGCGGCGGGAAGGCGGCCTTCATTGTTATTGAAGACGGTATTGCCCGCACCACCGGCCACCGCGCTCGCCTTCGCATTGCGGTAGGCGTCATATTCGCTGTTTTTCGGGGTGGGCAGGGTTTTGCTCGGTTCCCGTTTGCCGCAGTCGGGGATTTTCGCCGCATAGGCATGGGACGATAACAGGGCGCCTGCCACAATAAGACCCAGCGACCAGATTGTTGTGCGTTGAGCGTTCATCGATAAACTTTCGTTAGTGGTGCATGCAATGGAAATAGTTTGTGATACAGCCAGTGTCCGGCGAACGGCAGCATCGCCGCAATATCGAATATAGTTAAATTTTTGAAAATATTACTATCCAATTGTCACGTGCTGAAAAATATTTTCATTTCCGCCTGCTAGAAACTGGACGGGAGCGGAGCGAATGGTAAAACAGGTGGCATGGAAAATGCGGAGAAAAATAAATAAGGTGCGGGGAGATTGACGAAGTCAGCGGTGGTTATTTCCATAGGCGTGACAAAGTTTGAGTTTTTTTGATTGTCAATTCGTTATTCTATGAGGAAGTTATAGAGATTTTGAATCAAGAATGCATTCATTCTTTTCTCGTTAATCATTTACTTCTGATAGGAATCTGCATGAGCCATGAGCACCTCGGTTGCGCCTGCTGCAACCTGCCTCACCTGCCGGCATGGACCGCCGGCCTGTTGCCGGACACCGCACCCGGTAGCGAACTGGATGCGGCGTTTCAACAAGCGTATTCCCGGCACGCCCTGACACTGGCGCCGCACGCCACCATCTTCCATAACGGTATCATTCACACCCTGGCCAGCGGCGGCAGCGAGCGGGTGGCGGCCCTGGGTATCGCCAGCGGCACCATCATTGCCACGGGCACGCTGCACGACGTGCGCCAGGCCATGCAGGCGCATGCGTTGCGCGAGGTGGATCTGGATGGCCGCACCTTGCTGCCTGGCTTCGTCGAACCCCACATGCACGTCCTGCCCAGCGCGCTGTACAGGAGCTGGCTGCCGCTCACGCCCTTCCAGCAGCCCCCGCGGCAACAGGAGCTGGATCCGGAGTACAGTTTCCACAGCATCAGCCTGCAGATCGGTAAAGCGCTGGCCCAGCCGGACACGCTGCCGAAAGACAAGGGTGGCAAGCCCTGGGTGCTCGGTTTCGGCGTCGATCCGTCGCTGATGCTCGATTGGGAAGACATCACCGTCACGCAACTGGACCCGCTGAGCAGCAAGGTGCCCATCCTGCTGATGAACTCGTCCGGCCACCTTGCCTATCTGAATACCGCTGCGCTGAACGCGGCTGGCATCACGGACACCCCTTCCGGGGTGCTGACCGAGATCAACATCGCCAAGGCGCTGCAGGCCGCGCCGCAACCGAGGCTGCTGGAATTCGTGGCCAGCCTGAAGCAGGTGCTGGACAACGCTTCCGCCATGGGCCTTACCACCGTATTCGATGCCGGCCTGGGTGCCACCGAGCACCCGCAGCTGGAAATCGGCCTGCTGAAACTGGCGGCCCTCCTGGGGCCCGTGCGCATCGGCGCCGCGCTGTTTACCAAGCCCGAAGAACAGGCGCTGGACGAGTGGCTGCAGCACTACACGCCGGACCTGGACAGCCACGGCGACCAGCGTTTCAGCATCAAGGCGATCAAGCTGATCGCGGATGGCTCGAACCAGGGCTTGACGGGCTACCAGAACGAACCCTATGCCTGTGCGCATGAGCACTCCGTGCCCGGGGTGCCGGACACCGGCCTGAGCAACTACCCCGAGACGTCCGTGTTCACCAGCATGCTGGACAAGGCGGTGGGGCACGGCTGGCCCGTGCTGGTGCACGCCAACGGCGACAAGGCGGTGGACTATGTGCTGGACAGCTACCGGCAGGTCTTGACGCCACGGCCGGGCATCCTCAGCGAAGAGGAGGCGCAAAAGCGGCGCCAGCTGCGGCTGCGCGTGGAACACGCATCGCTGCTGGATGACGCGGCAATCGACAAGATGGCGGAACTGCAACTGAACCCCAGTTTCCTCATCGGTCACGTCGGCTACTGGGGACACACCTTCCAGCGCACCATTTTTGGCCAGGAGCGGGTCCAGATGCTGGACCGCTGCCAGTCGGCATTGAATGCCGGGATGCGCATCAGCCTGCATTCGGACCATTTCGTCTCGCCGCTGGGGCCCTTGCGCATGATGGAGCAGGCCGTGTTCCGCACCATGGAAGCCGCGCCAGGGAAAGAGGTGCTGAACCAGGACGAGTGCCTGAGCCGCATGGCCGCCTTGCGCGCCGTCACGCTCGATGCCGCCTGGCATTGCCACCTCGACCACCTGGTCGGCTCGCTGGAAGCCGGCAAGCGGGCCGACCTGGTGATTCTGGCGCAAGACCCGCTGGACGAAAGCGTGCGCAAGCTGCGCGACATCGCGGTGGAGGAGACCTGGCTGGCGGGAGTGAAAGTACACGGCAACAACAAGTCGTCGGGCGCCATGGCGCAGTAAGCGGCCGCAATGCAACAGCCCCCGATGGCTGCAGGCAGCGATCAGGGGCTGGCGGAAACGCCCGTGCCGGCGCGTTTCAGGGATGAAGCTTCAAGCTCAGGCCAGCTTGTGCTTGCCTGCCGAGTAGCGGTTCCAGCCGTAGCCGGTGGCGATGATGGCCAGGATGGCCGCCTGCGCCAGCAGGGTTTCCGCCGTGGGCAGGATGCCCAGCAAGTCGATGCGCATGAAATCGACGGGGGTGACGCCGACCCAGCCCGCTTCCTGCAGCGCGGCCACGCCTTTGCCCATCAGGATCACGGCCAGCACGGCCACGAAGGCGGACGTCCACGAGAAGAACTTGCCAATCGGCATGCGGGCGCTGGTGCGCAGCAAGGCCCAGGCGATCACCACCAGCAGCACGATGGCCGCCAGGAAACCGCCCAGCAGGGCGCCGCCGTTGCCGTCCGCCGCCAGGGCGGAATAGAACAGCACGGTTTCAAACACTTCGCGGTAGACGGCGATGAAGGCCAGGGCGAACAGGCCCCAGGCGGAGCGCCGCGTCATGGCCGCCGTGAGTTTCTCGTGCAAATATTCCTGCCAGCGCCCGGCGCTGCTCTTCTGGTGCATCCACAGGCCCACGCTGAGCAGGACCAGGGCGGCAAACACGGAACCGAGCCCTTCGCTCACCTCGCGGCTGGCGCCGCTGATGGTCACCAGATAGGTTGCCGCCACCCACGTCAGGGCGCCCGCCACCAGGGCGCTGATCCAGCCGCCATGCACGTAGGGCATGACGTCGCTGCGCTTGGCCTTGCGCAGGAAGGCGATGATGCCGATCACGATCAGCAGCGCTTCCACGCCTTCGCGCAGCAGGATCGTCAGGGCGCCGACAAAAGTCGTCATCGGGTCGGCCTTGGCGTCGCCCAGTTCCGCTTCCACGTGGGTAAACAGTTGCTGCAGCGTTTCACCGGCCGCCTCGGCGTCGGCCACCGTGCCCTTGGCAACGGCGGAACGGTAGGCCAGCATGGCGTTTTCCACGGCCAGCAGCAGGGATTTGTTGCGCGCGCCCACCATCGGTTCGATCGGCTCGAAACCGTCCAGGTAGGCCGACAGGCCCAGGCGCGTGGCGCCCGCGCGGTCGCCCGCGCGCATGGCGGCCAGGCTTTCGGCCAGGCGCAGGCGCGACAGGGCCAGGCCCGCGGGCTTGTGCGCCTCGGCCTTGTCCGGGTGGCTGCGCAGGTACGCCGTCAGCGCATGCGCCTCATCCGCGCCCAGCTTGGCGGCCGCCGCTTCCTGCGTCACGGTCGTCACGGCGGCCAGGTCCGCGTACAGTTGTTTGGCCCGTGGATCGTCTTGCCACAGCTTTTCGCCGTGGCTGCGCGCCGCCGCGTCGTGCGACATGCCGCCCACAAAGAAGGCCAGGTCCCAGCGCTCGTTTTCGGACAGCTGGCCGAAACTGGCCATCGAGGTGCCCGCCACGCCTTGCGAAATGACCTGGTACAGCGCCATCACGCTGCGCGACTGGGCCCGCTCGGCATCCGTG
The DNA here is from genome assembly GCF_059423585.1 of Janthinobacterium sp. GW460-12-1-14-LB5. NCBI lineage: Bacteria > Pseudomonadati > Pseudomonadota > Betaproteobacteria > Burkholderiales > Oxalobacteraceae > Janthinobacterium > Janthinobacterium sp. GW460-12-1-14-LB5. Next base: position 137,426 of record NZ_JBWKYD010000015.1, read on the forward strand.
AAGGCGATCGGCTTCGGCTCCAGGCTGGCCGCCAGCGGACCGTCGCCGCCGCCGGCCACGCCGTGGCAGGAGGCGCACTGGGCCGCATACAGGGCCGCGCCGCGCATCAGGTTCGGCAGCACTTTCGGCGCCACGGGGATCGGGTAGGCGGCAATCAGCAAGCCGTTCGCGTGGTGCGCCAGGCGCTTGACTTCCACGCCGTCCGCCTTGGCCACGACGGCTTTGCGCAGGTCCGCGATGGCGGCGGCGATGGCCGCCTGTGAAGCGTGAGCGGGCAGGGCGGCGATCTGCGTTGCCGCGTTATCGGTAAAGTCGAGCATTTCCGCGTATTCCGCTTCGCTGACCACCTTGCCGTGCTCGACGGCACCGCTGTAATCGACGGCAACATAATCGATCAATTGCCACAATTGCTTGGCGCCGGCGCCAGGATCCGTCGCCTGCGCCTGCGCGTTTGCGCCCAGCAGCAGGGTAGCGGCCAGCAGGGGATAGCAGGCGAGCCATTTCCGTATTTTAATGAACATGATTCTCATTCTCATTTCTTGTTAACCCGGCGACTATAGGACAGACGGTGCGCAGTGTCAACGGCGCGCGGGTGCGCGCGGACTGAATTGCGCGTGGAAATGGTCGATTCCGGCCGTGCGGCGCGCCGGCCTGGCGCCGGCCGGCAGGGAGGAGAGGATGATGGTCGTGGTGGACGTGCGCGGCCAGTTGCCGTGGCGGTCTGGCCGGGATTGCCGTTTCAGGCTACTGCTTGGTGTACAGGCCCCTGGCCAGGCCATTGTCCGCATCGTCGACTTTCAGGCCGCCCTTGACGACGCGCAAGGCCAGTTTCTGGAAGGCCTGGCCCTGGAGCCACTTGGCGTCGGTGACGGCGAAGGCGACGAGGCGGTCCTTGGCGCGTTCGGGCGGCACGGCCAGCCATTGATAGCCGGCCTTCGAACCCTGGCGGCGCAAGCCGGCGCGCACCCAGCGCTCCGACGCCGGCATGCGCACGATGGCGTCGCCGTTCGCCACGCTGACGGCCGTGGCCGTCTTGCCGCTTTGCGCCTCGAACTTCACTTCCACGCCGGCCATCGGCCCCAGCTGGGGAAAGCCGACGATGGCTACCCACAGGCCCGCTTCGGCGGGTTTCTGGATGCGCATTTCGTTTTCCTCGAACAGGCGGAACTGCGGCTCCTGGCCGCCGTTGCCCGCCACCAGGGTCACCAGGTCGCCGGCAACGCGCCACTCGCCGCTGGCTTGCTCGTCGGTATTGCCGTAGCTCAGCATCCATTCGAACTTGCCGTCCTTTTTCAGCAGCAGTTCGGAACCCACTTCCATGACGCCTTGCAGGTAATAATGCCCGGGCAGGGAGGACGCGGCCGGCTCGGCCGCGCTGGCGGGAGCGGAGAAGGCGAGGGCGGCGCAGGCCAGCAAGCCAGCAAGAGATATTTTCATCGGTGTGTCCTTTATGATATGCAATTATAGTAATGGAAATATAATTGCCGTCGCACGACACACCGGCGCAGTTGGCGTGCCGCTCAGCTGCCGCTGAAATCGAGCACCACGCGCGAGGCAACCTTGCCATGTTCCAGCCGGCTGAAGATCTCGTTGATGGCCGACAGCGGCTGCAATTCCACGCCGGCCTTGACCTTGCCGTTGGCGGCGAAGGCGAGCGCCTCGGCCATGTCCTGGCGCGTGCCCACAAAAGAACCGCGTATCGTCACGCAATTGGCGACGACGTCGAACAGCGGCGTCGGGAAGTCGCCCGGCGGCAAGCCGACCAATACGCAGGTGCCGCGCTTGCGCGTCATCGCCACGCCTTGCTGGAAGGCATCGATCGACGGCGCCGTGATCAGCACGCCGTGGGCGCCGCCCCCGGTCGCTTCGCGCAGGGCCGCGACGGGGTCGCCCTGGCGCGCATTGATGGTGACTTCGGCGCCCAGGGCGCGCGCGTGCTCCAGCTTGCCTTCATCGATGTCGACGGCCGCCACGCGCAAGCCCATGGCCACCGCATATTCGATGGCCAGGTGGCCCAGGCCGCCGATGCCGGACACTGCCAGCCATTCGCCGGGCCGCGCGCCCGTTTCCTTGATGCCCTTGTAACTGGTCACACCGGCGCAGATGATGGGCGCGGCTTGCACGGCGGAAAGACCGGCCGGAATGTGCGCGACGTAGCGCGGGTCGGCCAGGATGTACTCGGCAAAGCCGCCGTTCTTGGTGTAGCCGCCGAACTGCGCCTCGGCGCACACGGTTTCCCAGGCTGCCAGGCAATGTTCGCAATGGCCGCACGCCGAATAGAGCCAGGGCACGCCGACCCGGTCGCCCAGCTGCACTTCCGTCACGCCCGTGCCCATGGCCACCACCAGGCCGATGCCTTCGTGGCCGGGAATGAACGGCGGCGTCGGCTTGACGGGCCAGTCGCCGCGCGCCGCATGCAAGTCCGTGTGGCACACGCCGCACGCTTCCGTCTTGACCAGGATCTGGCCGGGACCGGGCACCGGCACGGGAACCTCGCGCAGCACCAGCGGCTGGCCCAGTTGCTCGACAACGGCGGCTTTCATGGTTGTGGGTGTCATATCATTCCTTATCAAGTTGATCATGCGTCGTGCTGCCATAGTCTGTTCAACAGACATTTGCGTATGGTCACATTCTGCTGCATGCAATTCGAAAATAGATTGATCTACATCAATATATTAAAACGCGCCACATTCAATGCCCCGAATGCGGTTTCGGATAAATCCCCCTTATTTAAAACAGCGTACGCACTATGCCGCCGAGCGGATGGCGCCGACCAAGGGACGGCACCGCGCGGCTGCCAATGGGAAGGAGGCGGCCACCGTCACAATTGGTCACTTCTGGTGGGTATTGGTGGTTTGTTATTTAAGTAACGGAGTCACTATACTAAGCAAATCAGGGACGGAAAGATAATGGAAAGATAATGGAAAGATAAAAAGTACATTATTCAAGCCGATTTTTCATCCCTGGCTGGCGATAAAAATAAATAAAAAGAACTCGCTGAGCACCGCAATGAAAGCCGCATATAAAAACAGCATGATTTTTTACCCGGCGAATACCGTCTTATTCACGAAGTTCTTGGCATAGAAAGAGACCATGTCAGCACATTTTGATGTTTTTCAACAGACGTTTGCCCTGTCCTTATTATCGAATCTGGCTTCCAACTATATCGCCAGGGACCGCTATGTTCCGGGCACGCACGGCGATCCGCTGGAAGCCCAGCTGGCGGCGAATATCCAGGCCGCCTTGCCTGAGCCGGCGGTCTCGGCTGGCCTGGGGACTGGCTGGGAAATCGTCTGGGGGCCGGCGGTCTGGCGCGGCGCGAAGTCCCGGGTGGCAGAGAATGCCGCCGTTGTTTTTTATAATCCGGAAGTCGCGTTCGAGGATGGAACGACAGCCGCAAGCTATGTGGTTGCCATTGCGGCCACCAATTTCATCTCCGGCTATGACTGGATCGTGGAGGATTTTACGGTGTCGTCCACCGTCAACTGGGCGCAATATGATCCGGCCATGCCGTTTGCCGTTGCCGCTGCGCCCAATTCCGCCATGCCGCTCATTTCCAAAGGCACGGCGACTGGCGTGCGGCACATTGCCGCATTGACGCCGACCGATCCTGCGCATGGAACAAGCAGCCTTGCCGATTTTATCGGGCAGCTCAATGGCACGGCAAGCGCCGGGACGCGCATGATCTTCACCGGGCATAGCCTTGCTGGCGCGCTGGCGCCGACTTTTGCCCTGTACCTGAAGGAACACGGCGCCTTGTCCGCATTCGAGCGGGTACGGGTTTATCCGACCGCGGGCGCCTCTCCCGGCAATACCAGTTTTTCCAGGCGCTTTGCCGATGCCTTTCCGCGCCAGGCCGCGGGCGGCAAAGCCTGGCAGAGCTGGAATGTCCTGATCCACAATCAATACGATATCGTGCCGCATGCCTGGGCCCTGGGCACGCTGCTGCAATTGCCTACCCTTTACGGCAATTCCGATGCCGAAGGCGGGGTAAAGCTGCCGGAACAGATCTATGGCGTGGTGCTGCTTGCCCTGGCCGATTCCGCCGCCTCGAAGACGCTCTACGCCGCTCTGCCGGGCGCCGCATTTTCAGGCGCCGCCCCGGGGCCTGCCCCTGCCACCGCCGCGGCGTACCTGACCATGGCCGGGGTGCAGCATGTCAAGACGTACATCGAAGAGATACTCGGCCCGGATTTTCTGGCGATCGAGCACGGGCCAACTGTTCCTGGCGTTATCGAATTCAAGGATGCTACGCGCCGTATCGCGGAGATCGTCGAAATACTGGAAAAGATCCTTCACCGGGATACAGGCAGCGGGCTGCGGCCAGCGGCGCCATTGGTTACGGGGCAGGAAGCCTGAGGCCCGCCTTGCACATCTACGTTTGCTTCACATCAAGGGGAAATAAAAAATGAAATCGGTAGTCAAGAAACACTTTTCTCGCGCCGCACTGATCGCCGGCATCGTCTCGGCAGCCTGGGCGCCCAACAGTTTTGCCTGTTCCGACAGCCCCGTCCTGGCGAGCATCTGCATCATGGCCGTGCCATACAATTTCGGCAGTTTCAATCGGCAGTATGTGCTGGCTGACGGACGCGATATGTATATCAATACGAATGTGGCACTGTATTCCCTGATTGGTAACGCTTATGGCGTCGTTACCCAGACGACGTTCAAGTTGCCTGACCTGCGCGGCAAGTTCATCATCGGCGCCAACGGCGAGGACTACATGGCTGGCGACAAGGGCGGTGCAAATGCGATCAAATTGAAGGTTGCACAACTGCCGCCCCATACGTTCGCGCTGGCCGCGGTTCCCGTCGACCTGAGCAAGCTGAAGGTCGGCGTGGCCTTGCCTGCGCTGACGGGCACGGCACTCATTCCCAGTACCGTTGCGACAGGCACGGTCGCGGACTTGAAAATGAATGTGTCCGGTAGCGCCAATGGGGGCTCCTCGCCATCGGGCGCTTATCTGGGCAAGGCAATCTCTGCGTCCTCCAACATTTATTCCTCGGCGGCACCGGATGCGACACTGAATGCCGGCGCCATCACCGGTGGCACCGTTTCGGTCACGGTGCCTGGCATGGCGGGAACCGTGACTACGGTTGGTCAGGCGCTGGACGGCGTCATCGGCGGCACCGCAACGGCCAGCGGCCAGACGCTTCCCGTCGGAAGTGGCGATGCAATCGATATCCGGCCATCTTTTATCGCCTTGACGTATTACATCGCGGCCTCCAATGGCCTGTATCCAAACAGGGATTAGCACTTTGCGTATTCTTGCCGTTACAACAATGGCCGCGCTGCTGCTTGCCGCGCCACAGGCCGGCGCCGCGCCGCGCGACCTCAGCACTGAGCTGAAGCGCGCCGACAAGGCGCTGGCCGCCCAGGACTACGGACTCGCCTACAAGGAATATGCGCGCGTCGCCGCCCGCAATCCCCTGGCGCAATTCAATCTGGGCTTGATCGAACGCGAAGGATGGGGGCGGGCGCGCAATGGGGCAGCCGCCTGCGGCTGGTTCGGCAAGGCGGCGCAGGGCAACATTCCCGCTGCGCAACAGTTTTTTGGCGATTGCCTGGCTGCAGGCATCGGACAGGCGGCCGACGGCAAGGCGGCCGAAGCGTGGTACCGCAAGGCGGCGCAGGCGGGCATCGCCTATGCGCTCTGTTCGGCCGGTCAACTGTATATCGGCGGGCAGGTCGTCGGCAAGGATGTCGGGCACGGCCTGGGGCTGTGCGCGCAAGCGGCGCAGGTCGGGTCGGTGCCGGCCATGCTGCGCATCGCCGACTATTACAAGGATGGCACGGACGTGCCGCAAGACCTGGCGGCCGCGCGTCATTGGTATCGCCAGGCGGCGGAACACCGCAACCATCCGGCGCAATACCGCCTGGGCGTGATGCTGGGGCAGGGCGAGGGCGGCGATGTCAACCTGGCGCTGGCCTTGTCATGGCTGGAGCATGCGGCCTCCGAAGGCTATGCGCCGGCCTATTTGCCGGTGGCCATCCTGTACGCCAACAGCGCGCCCGACCCGGCCACTGGCGCGCTGACGCCGGCCAGTCTGGCAAAGATTTACATGTGGAACAGCGCTGCCCAAGCCACCACGAAAAATACCGCGGAACTGGCCGAGATCGAACGGATTGCGCAACTGGTCAATCAAGTCATGCCGGCAGAGTGGAAGCCTGCACTGGACCGCCGGGTCGCCGAGCACCTGGGCCGATTTTCCGCAAATTAATACATATATAACAAGCGGCATGCCATCCGCGCATGCCGCCGCCAACCAGAGAAAACCATCATGCGTCATGCCTCTATGAACAGAATCTATCGACTCATCTGGAGCCATGTGCACCATGCATGGGTAATCGTCCCGGAACGCACGAAGGGCCGGGGCAAGGCGGCGAATCGCAGCCTCGTGTTCAGCGCCTTGCTGGCGGCCACCCCTGTTGCCATGGCGGGGCCGACGGGCGGCCAGGTGACAGCCGGCAACGGCACCATCAGCCAGAGCGGCGCCACCACCACGGTGACGCAAGCGAGCCAGAACCTGTCATTGAATTGGCAGTCTTTCAACACCACGAGCCAGGAAACCGTCAATTTCGTCCAGCCGTCGGCCAGCGCCATTGCCGTCAACCGCATCGCCGACACGAATGCCACCCGCTTCTTTGGCCAGCTCAACGCCAATGGACAGGTCTACCTGATCAATCCGAATGGCGTGCTGTTCGGCGCCGGATCGCAAATCAACGTGGGCGGCCTGGTGGCCTCGACGCTCGACATCAGCGATGCCGGCCTGGGCGGCGCGACGCGCCATTTCAGCGGCAGCGGCACGGGCAGCATCGTCAACCAGGGCACGATCAACGCCGCCAAGGGCGGCTATGTTGCCTTCATCGGCAATACGGTCAGCAATACGGGCACCATCAACGCCGCAGCGGGTGCGGCGGCGCTGGGCGCGGGCAGCGACGTCACGCTGTCGTTTTCCGGCGATAGCCTGGTCAATCTGCAGGTCAAGCAGAGCACGCTGAACAACCTGGCCGAAAACGGCGGTCTCATCAAAGCCGACGGTGGCGCGGTCTGGCTCTCGGCCGGCGCCAGGGATGCGCTGGTGGCCAGCGTGATCAATAACACCGGCATCGTTCAGGCGCGCAGCGTGCAGAACGTCAACGGTTCCATTGTGCTGACGGCTGGCAATGCCGGCACCGCAAACAATGGCGGCACGCTCGATGCTTCCGGCAGCGGCGGCGCGGGCGGCGGCAGCGTGAAGGTGCTTGGCGGCACGGTCAAGCTGGCGGCGGGCAGCGCGATTGATGTGTCAGGCGAGGGCGGCGGCACGGCTTTGATCGGCGGCAATTTTCTTGGCAGCGGCAGCGAGCAACGCGCGCACACGGCCATCGTCGACGCCGGCGCCTCGATCAAGGCCGATGCCATCAGCCGCGGCAATGGCGGCAATGTCGCCGTCTGGTCCGATAACAGCACGCAATTCAATGGCAGCATCACGGCGCGTGGCGGCGCGGTGTCGGGCAATGGCGGCAAGGTGGAAACTTCGGGCAAGGCCTTGAAGGTCAACGCCAGCGCCTCCGTCAGTACGGCGGCGCCCCATGGCGCGGCGGGGGAATGGCTGCTGGACCCCGATGATATCCTGATCGGCAATGCCAGCATCTGGGGAAATGACTACGGCATCAATGTCGATACGCGCGTCCTGTCGACGGCGCTCAATAACGGCAATGTGACCATCAAGACCACAGGCGCTTCCGCCAGTTGCACGGGCACGACGTGTACCCCTGGCAAGCCCGGCAATGGCGATATCATCATCCTCGACGGTATCGGTTACGGCAATGACTACTCCGTCAATGGAAATCCCAGCATCCCTAACTGGACCAGCAACACGACGCTGACGCTCAGTGCCTATCGCAATGTGCAGTTCAAATTGACGAATAATGTTTCTTATGGGGGAGCAATCGGCAATCTTGGCGGAGGCATCGTGGCTGAAGGGGCGGTGAATATCGTGCTGAAGGCCGACAATGGCGCCAGGGGCACGGGCACAGTCTTTTTTGACGACCTTTCCGCCATTGATAGCAATATTTTCCTTGCAAATAATGCCGGCACTGTCAGCATCTATTACAACCCCGGCAGCTACAGCACCCCGGCGGACTTTACCCCGTACATCAATAATCCAGCTCAGCTGACCGCCTATATGGCCGTCAATCTGAACGCTTCGATTGCTCCCAAGGTCTATGACGGCACGACGACCGCCGGATTGGCCGGGGTCAGCAGCCTGCTGGCCATGCCGACCGGCCTGACGCTCGATACTGCCAGCCAGGCGGCTAGCTTTGCCGACAAGAATGCCGGCACCGACAAGGCCGTGACCATCACCGGCGTCAGGTTCACTGGCGGCGGCACCACGGTTGCCTATAATGGCCAGCACTACTATCTGAATGGCCTCGACAGCAAGACGGGGACGATCACGCCCAAGAGCATCAACGTCAGCGGCGTTTCCGCCGGCGACAAGACCTACGATGGCACGACCACCGCCACGCTCACGGGGGCAGGCATTTCGTCGTCGGACCTGGTCGGCGGCGATGTCGTTTCGCTGGCAGGCGGCTCCGCCACGGGGACGTTTGCCGACGCCAACGCCGGCGGCAACAAGAACGTCGCCGTCAGCGGCTACACGCTGACGGGCACGGATGCGTCCAACTACAACCTGGTCCAGCCGGGCAGCGTGACGGCCACCATCCACAAGGCTGATCTGGTCTTGTCCGGCGGCAAGACCTACGACGGCAGCACTGCGGTGGCAGGCGGCACGCTGACGGCCACGGGCGTCGCGGGACAGACTTTCAGCGTCGGCGGCGCCGGCGATGCCAGCAATCTTGCCAGCAAGAACGTGCAAACGGGCGCGGCGCTGGGCAGCACCACCGGCCTCGTGCTGGGCAGCAGCGGCAATGGCGGCTTGTCCGGCAACTACAATGCGCTCGGCACGGCCGGCAGCAGCTATACGGTGACGGCCAAGGGCATCACCTTGAGCGGCATCGGCGCCGTGGATAAAACCTATGACGCGACGACGGCGGCGGCCCTGAATACCGCGAATGTGGCGTATTCCGGCATGGTCGCGGGGGATAGCCTGAGCCTGAGCGGCCAGGGTGTCGGCAGCTTTGCAACCAAGGATGCGGGCGCGAATAAAACGGTCAGCGTCTCCGGTTTCACCTTGAGCGGGCTGGATGCCGGCAATTACGTCGTCACACAACCGACCGGCTTGAGCGCGACGATCAACAAGGCTGACCTGGCGGTATCGGGCGTCAGCGCCTTGAACAAGACCTATGACGCGGGCACCGGCGCGACCTTGAGCGGCACGGCCACGGTCAGTGGCTTCCTTAATGACAACATTTCCGTCGTCGGCACGGGGACAGGCAGCTTTGCCGACGCCAACGCCGGCGGCAACAAGAGCGTTGCCGTCAGCGGTTACACGCTGACGGGCGCGGATGCCAGCAACTACAACGTGGTGCAGCCGGGCAGCGTGACGGCCACCATCCACAAGGCCGATTTGATTCTGTCCGGCGGCAAGACTTACGACGGCAGCACTGCGGTGGCGGGCGGCACGCTGACGGCCACGGGCGTGGCGGGACAGACTTTCAGCGTCGGCGGCGCCGGCGATGCCAGCAATCTTGCCAGCAAGAACGTCCAAACGGGCGCGGCGCTGGGCAGCACCACGGGCCTGGTTCTGGGCAGCAGCGGCAATGGCGGCTTGTCCGGCAACTACAACGCGCTCGGCACGGCCGGCAGCAGCTATACGGTGACGGCCAAGGGCATCACTTTGACCGGCATCGGCGCCGTGGACAAAACCTATGACGCGACGACGACGGCCACCCTGAATACGGCCAATGTGGCGTATTCGGGCATGATCGCGGGCGATAGCCTGAGCCTGGCCGGCCAGGGTGTCGGCAGCTTTGCGACCAAGGATGCGGGCGCGAACAAGACCGTCAGCGTTTCCGGTTTCAGTTTGGGCGGGGCTGACGCCGGCAACTACGTCGTCACGCAACCGACAGGCTTGAGCGCGACGATCCACAAGGCTGACCTGGCGGTATCGGGCGTCAGTGCCTTGAACAAAACCTATGACGCGGGCACCGGCGCGACCTTGAGCGGCACGGCCACGGTGAGCGGTTTCCTTAATGATAACGTTTCCGTCGTCGGCACGGGGACAGGCAGCTTTGCCGACGCCAACGCCGGCGGCAACAAGAACGTCGCCGTCAGCGGCTACACGCTGACGGGCACGGATGCGGCCAACTACAACGTGGTGCAGCCGGGCAGCGTGACGGCCACCATCCACAAGGCCGATCTGGTCTTGTCCGGCGGCAAGACCTACGACGGCAGCACTGCGGTGGCGGGCGGCACGCTGACGGCCACGGGCGTCGCGGGACAGACTTTCAGCGTCGGCGGCGCCGGCGATGCCAGCAATCTTGCCAGCAAGAACGTGCAAACGGGCGCGGCGCTGGGCAGCACCACGGGCCTCGTGCTGGGCAGCAGCGGCAACGGCGGCTTGTCCGGCAACTACAATGTGCTGGGCACGGCCGGCAGCAGCTATACGGTGACGGCCAAGGGCATCACTTTGACCGGCATCGGCGCCATGGACAAAACCTATGACGCGACGACGACGGCCGCCCTGAATACGGCGAACGTGGCGTATTTCGGCATGATCGCGGGGGATAGCCTGAGCCTGGGCGGCCAGGGTGTCGGCAGCTTTGCGACCAAGGATGCGGGCGCGAATAAAACGGTCAGCGTCTCCGGTTTCACCTTGAGCGGGCTGGATGCCGGCAATTATGTCGTCACGCAACCGACAGGCTTGAGCGCGACAATCAGCAAGGCCGACCTGGCGGTGTCGGGCATCAGCGCCTTGAACAAGACCTATGACGCGGGCACGAGCGCGACCTTGAGCGGCACGGCCATGGTGAGCGGTTTCCTTAATGATAACGTTTCCGTCGTCGGCACGGGCAGCGGCAGCTTTGCCGATGCCAACGCCGGCGGCAACAAGAACGTCGCCGTCAGCGGTTACACGCTGACGGGCGCGGATGCCAGCAACTACAACGTGGTGCAGCCGGGCAGCGTGACGGCCACCATCCACAAGGCTGATCTGGTCTTGTCCGGCGGCAAGACCTATGACGGCAGCACTGCGGTGGCGGGCGGCACGCTGACGGCCACCGGTGTGGCTGGGCAGACCTTCAGCGTCGGCGGCTCTGGCGATGTGTCGAATCTGGCCAGCAAGAACGTGCAAACCGGCGCGGCGCTGGGAAGCACCACGGGCCTCGTGCTGGGCAGCAGCGGCAACGGCGGCTTGTCCGGCAACTACAATGTGCTCGGTACGGCCGGCAGCAGCTATACGGTGACGGCCAAGGGCATCACTTTGACGGGCATCGGCGCCATGGACAAAACCTATGACGCGACGACGACGGCCGCCCTGAATACGGCGAATGTGGCGTATTCCGGCATGGTCGCGGGCGATAGCCTGAGCCTGGGCGGCCAGGGTGTCGGCAGTTTTGCGACCAAGGATGCCGGCGCGAATAAAACGGTCAGCGTTTCCGGTTTCACCTTGAGCGGGATCGATGCCGGCAACTACGTCGTCACGCAACCGACAGGCTTGAGCGCGACGATCAACAAGGCTGACCTGGCGGTATCGGGCGTCAGCGCCTTGAACAAAACCTATGACGCGGGCACCGGCGCGACCTTGAGCGGCAAGGCCACGGTCAGCGGTTTCCTTAATGATAACGTTTCCGTCGTCGGCACGGGGACAGGCAGCTTTGCCGACGCCAACGCCGGCGGCAACAAGAACGTCGCCGTCAGCGGCTACACGCTGACGGGCACGGATGCGGCCAACTACAACGTGGTGCAGCCGGGCAGCGTGACGGCCACCATCCACAAGGCCGATCTGGTCTTGTCCGGCGGCAAGACCTACGACGGCAGCACTGCGCTGGCGGGCGGCACGCTGACGGCCACGGGCGTCGCGGGACAGACTTTCAGCGTCGGCGGCACCGGCGATGTGTCGAATCTGGCCAGCAAGAACGTGCAAACGGGCGCGGCGCTGGGCAGCACCACGGGCCTCGTGCTGGGCAGCAGCGGCAACGGCGGCTTGTCCGGCAACTACAATGCGCTCGGCACGGCCGGCAGCAGCTATACGGTGACGGCCAAGGGCATCACTTTGACGGGCATCGGCGCCGTGGACAAAACCTATGACGCGACGACGACGGCCACCCTGAATACGGCGAACGTGGCGTATTCCGGCATGGTCGCGGGGGACAGCCTGAGCCTGGGCGGCCAGGGTGTCGGCCATTTCGTCAGCAAGGATGCGGGCGCGAATAAAACGGTCAGCGTTTCCGGCTTCACCTTGAGCGGGATCGATGCCGGCAATTATGTCGTCACACAGCCGAGCGGCGTGACGGCGACGATCCACAAAGCTGTGTTGGTGCTGTCCGGCATCAGTGCCATGGATAAAACCTACGATGCGACGACGGCGGCGGCCCTGAATACGGCGAATGTGACCTATTCGGGCATGATGGCGGGCGACAGCCTCAGTCTGGCAGGCCAGGGGGGAGGGCATTTTGCCAGCAAGGATGCCGGCGTGAATAAAACGGTCAGCGTCTCCGGTTTCACCTTGAGCGGGCTGGACGCCGGCAATTACGTCGTCACGCAGCCGACAAACGTGACGGCGACGATCAACAAGGCAGAATTGGTGCTGTCCGGCATCAGCGCCGTGGACAAGACTTACGATGCGACAACGACGGCGGCCCTGAATACGGCCAACGTGGCGTATTCCGGCATGATGGCAGGGGACCAGCTCGCTTTGGCAGGGCACGGTATCGGCCATTTTGCCAGCAAGGATGCGGGCGCGAATAAAACGGTCAGCGTTTCCGGTTTCACCTTGGGCGGACTGGACGCTGGCAACTACGTCGTCACGCAGCCGACCGGCGTGACAGCATCGATCGGCAAGGCCGACCTGGCGGTGTCGGGCATCAGCGCCTTGAATAAAACCTATGACGCGGGCACCGGTGCGACCTTGAACGGCACGGCCACGGTCAGCGGTTTTCTTAATGACAACGTTTCCATCGTCGGCACGGGGACAGGCAGCTTTGCCGACGCCAACGCCGGCAGCGGCAAGAGCGTTGCCGTCAACGGCTACACGCTGACGGGCACGGATGCGGCCAACTACAACGTGGTGCAGCCGGGCAGCGTGACGGCCACCATCCACAAGGCCGATCTGGTCTTGTCCGGCGGCAAGACCTATGACGGCAGCACAGCGGTGGCGGGCGGCACGCTGACGGCCACGGGCGTGGCGGGGCAGACCTTCAGCGTCGGCGGCGCCGGCGACGCCAGCAATCTTGCCAGTAAGAACGTGCAAGCCGGCGCGGCGCTGGGCAGCACCACGGGCCTCGTCCTGGGTAGCAGCGGCAACGGCGGCTTGTCCGGCAACTACAATGCGCTCGGCACGGCCGGCAGCAGCTATACGGTGACGGCCAAGGGCATCACTTTGACCGGCATCGGCGCCATGGACAAGACCTATGACGCGACGACGGCGGCGGCCCTGAATACGGCCAATGTGGCGTATTCCGGCATGGTTGCAGGGGATCAGCTCGCTTTGGCAGGGCAGGGTATCGGCCATTTTGCCAGCAAGGATGCGGGCGCCAACAAGACCGTCAGCGTATCCGGTTTCAGTTTGGGCGGGGCTGACGCCGGCAACTACGTCGTCACGCAGCCGACAGGCTTGAGCGCCACCATCAGCAAGGCCGGGCTGTCGCTGGCGGGTTTATCTATCGCAGACAAGGTCTACGATGCCACGACTGCGGCGGCGATGAACGGCACCGCCAGTCTTTCCGGTGTCATGCTGGGCGACAGCGTCTCGCTGAGCGGCACGCGCACTGCCAGATTCGCCGATAAACATGTCGGCGCCAACAAATCCGTGACCATCAGCGGCTACGCGCTGAGCGGCGCGGACGCCGGCAACTACCATATCGTCGATGGCAAGGTGCTGACCGCCAGCATTACGCCCGCATCGATGACGGTCAGCGGCATCACGGCGGCCGACAAGGTGTATGACGCCACCACGGGGGCCACGGTCTATACGGGCAATGCCATGCTGGCGGGCAAGTTCGCTTCGGATGTGATCACGCTGGCCGCGACCGGCCAGTTCGCTGACGCGGCCGCTGGCGACGGCAAGGCCGTTGATCTGCACACTGTTTATGGCGGGGCCGATGCCGGCAATTACATCATTACCGGACAAGCGCGCGCCTTTGCCAGCATCAAGGCCGCGCCTGTCGTCACGCCCGTCACGCCGGACGTGAAGGTCAACGCCACGCAACTGCAGCAGATCCAGAGCGCGGTAACGCAAGTGCAGTCGTCCGTCTTGCCGCCGCAGGCCCTGGCGCAGCCGCAGGCATTGAACCTGTCCTCGACGCTCGTGGTGCAGCGGAGCGGCGCTGGCAGCGGCGAAGCCGGGCGTGCGCAAGAAGCGGCCGGCGCGCCGCTGCTCAACACCACGACAGGATTCGGCACGCCTGCGCCGATGCTGCACATTCAAAATGGCGGCATACAGTTGCCGCTCGTCGCCACCAGCATCGCAGAATAAGAACCACATGACCACCCTATTCAAGCAACCCATGTTGATGAAACCCCTGTACGCCGCCTTGTTGCTGGTGCCACTCGATGCCTATGCCGCCGACCCGCAAACGACGCCGAATGCCGGATCGATCTTGCAACAATTGCAACCGGCGGTTCCTGCTCCCGCGAAGCCGAATGCGCCGACGCTCGAGGTAAAACCGAAGAGCGATGCCGGCTTGCCGCCGTCGCAGCCGATTCCAGTGACGGCGCTGCGCATCACCGGCCATACCGCGTTTTCCACCGAGACGCTGCATGCGCTGGTTGCCGAGCAGGAAGGTAAAAGCCTGACCTTGCCACAACTCGACGAGCTGGCCGGGCGCATCACGGCCTATTACCAGGACCGTGGATTTCCAATGACACGGGCCATCATTCCGGTCCAGTCGATTACCGGCGGCGTCATCCTGATTCAAGTCGTCGAGGCGCACTACGGCAAAGTCCGGCTCAACAACCGCAGCGAAGTCGGCGACGCCTTGCTCCAGGCCAGCCTGGCGCCGCTCAGTGGCGGACAATTGATCGCCGATGCCGACCTCGATCGCGCCTTGCTGCTGCTGTCCGATGTGCCGGGCGTGGGCGTGAATGCGGTTCTCAAACCGGGCTCGGCGGTCGGTACGGCCGATATGGATGTCGAGGCGCGCTACGTCAGGGTTCCCCTGGCGAACATTTCGCTGGACAACTACGGCAGCCGCTACATCGGGCGCACCCGCCTGAGCGGCAACTTTAATATCGTCAACCCGTTTCATCATGGCGATATCCTGAGCGCTAACCTCATCAGCACGGGCGAGGGCATGACTTATGGCCGGCTGGGATACGACACCTTGCTCAACGGCCAGGGAACCCGGATCGGTGGCGCGTATTCGGCATTGCATTACAAGCTGGGCAGCACCGCCAGGGCGCTCGATGCGAATGGTACTGCCAGGGTGGCCAGCCTGTGGGCGAAACAGCCATTGATACGCAGCAAGCAATTCAACGTTTATGCGCAATTGCAATACGATGCCAAAAATCTGCGCGATCATATCGATGTCAGCGGCCTGCGTACCGACCGGCATTTGCATAACTGGATCGCGAGCGTGAACGGCGACCTGCGCGACGGCCTGCTGGGCGGCGGCATGAGCATTGCCAGTCTGGGCTGGACCAGCGGACGTGGCGGCTTCGACAATGGATCGGCAGCGGCAGCCGATGCCGCTACCGCCCGCACCGGCGGCGGCTTTTCCAAGTGGAATGCGAATATCGCCCGTTTGCAGGGGCTGACGCCGCGCGACTCGCTGTACCTCAACTTCAGCGGGCAATGGGCTGACGGCAATCTTGATTCTGCCGAAAAAATGACTGCCGGCGGCCCGTATACCGTCCGCGCCTATGACAGCGGCGCGCTGTCCGGCGACGCCGGCTATGTGGCTACGGTGGAAATGCGCCATGACCTGGGGGCGCCGGCGTTCGGGAAATGGCAAGTGCTGGCGTTTATTGACAGCGCCCATGTCAAGGTCAACCGCCATCCCTGGACCCGGGCGGAGAATAGCGCGACCCTGTCCGGCGCCGGTGTCGGCCTGAACTGGGCCGGCCCCGGCCAGTGGCGCGCCAGCGTTTCCGTGGCAACGCGCCTGGGGGCGGCGCCGTCCATGCTGGCCAGGCCGTCGTCGGTGCGCGCGTGGCTGGTCGCGGGCAAGGGTTTCTGATTTTTGGCCCTTGCCGATCTGGTAAGATAGGCAAGATAATGGCCGCCGCCTGGGCCGTCGGCTCCGCCCGGCGGCCTTCCTACGCTACCCGAACAGACTGTCCCCATGGATCATCAAACAGCCAGCATTGCCTTGTCCCTTACACAGTTATGTATTTCGGCGACGATGATTGGCGTCTATGTGGCCGCGCCCGTCGAGCGCTATACGCGGCTGTGGGCCCTGTCCGGGGTGCTGACTGCGGCTGGAATGACCATCATCATACTCAACGCTTTCCGCCCGCCAGGCTTGCTGTTGATGTTGGGAAATACTGCATTGTTTTCTGGCTGTATCGTCGTGTGGGTCGGGCTGAGAGCTTTTTTTGGAAAACCCATCAGCCGCTGGGCGTATATTCTTGTCGCCTTGTTTGCATGTGCGTATTTTTTATTGATAGAAAACAAGGCGGAGTTTTCCGCCCGTGCCTGCCTCAGCAGCGCCAGCCTGGTTCTGGTTTTTATACTGTGCCTGCAAACGTTATTGGCACGCAATCCGGAAGCTGCTTCCGGCAAGCTTGGCTATGCCAGGGAAATGGCGATTGTCGGATTATTGATGCTGATTGCTGCGCATGTGTTGCGCCTCGTCGTTCTACTCTACAAACCTGCAACCGTCAGTGCCGCATTACTGTCCCAGATCAATATCATCACCGTGTATCTGGTCCCTCTCGCCGGCACCTTGTTATTTTTCCCGGCCTTGCTGCTGCTGTATTTCGAGCGCATCAAGCATCAATTATTGCTGTCATTGGAAGCCAAGCAGGAAGCGCTGGAAAACCAGACACGCTTCGTGCAGATGTTTTCGCACGAATACCGTACGCCGCTGGCCGTCATCCGCACCAATCTGGATATTCTGCAAAGCAAGGAGCAGACCAGCGGCCGGCACTTCGGTTCCAACCTCGAAAAGATGCAGCGCGCGGTATTGCGGCTGCTGGAAGTGGCAGAAACCGCACTGCAAAGGGATCAGCATAGCGAGGGAAAAGCGGATATCGTCTGCGAACCGATTCTCATGCCGGACTTTCTTCGCAGTGTCATCGAAGAAGCCTCCGACTTCTGGAGCGAGCGTGCGCCGCGGCTGGAATTGACATATGCGCAAACCATCGTTTTTCATGGTGACCGCAAGCTGCTGAAGACTGCCTTTTTGAATCTGCTCGATAACGCGATCAAATATGGACCGAAACAGGGGCTTGTCAGTGTTCAGCTGCGGAAAAATAATGCTGCATTGTTTCTCACGGTAGACGACAATGGCACCGGGATTCCAGAACATGAGCTCGGTCTGGTCTATGGCAAGTATTTCCGTGGCAGCCGCACCGGTTTCATTGCCGGCAGCGGCATCGGCCTGTATCTGGTACGGCGCATCATTGCGCAACATGCAGGCAGCATACTTCTGGCGAATCGTCCTGGCGGCGGCACTTCAGCGACGATCACCTTACCATTGCCGATAGAGGAGGCGCAAAGCGGTGCCATCGAATATTAGAGTGTTATTGGTCGAAGATGATGAGGATTTGCGCGATAGCGTGGTGGAATGGCTGGAACTGAATGGCATGCATATCATCGCCGTGCGTAATGCGGCCGAGTTTTATCAGGCTTTGCCGAAATGCGATTGTCAGATAGCCGTGATCGATGTCGGCCTGCCGGATCAGGATGGTTACGTGCTGGCCGAATATGTGCGAAGCAATACCAATATGGGCATCATCATCCTGACCGCCCGCAGCGCGATAGAGGATAAGCTCAAGGGTTATCGCTCTGGCGCAGACCAGTATCTGGTCAAGCCCGTCGACTGCCGCGAATTGTCGGCGGTAATCGCCAGCATGGCGCAGCGGGTCAAGAAAACGGGCGTGGAAGTACCGGACATCCCGGACCGGTGGACTGTCTTTTCTACGCAGTGGGAACTGCATCTGGCCCAGGATGTTCAGGTTGCGCTGAGCCTGAAGGAATTGATGTTTCTCGAATTGCTGGCAAGCAGGCCTGGTTTGCCGGTACAAAAAAAGACGATCTTGACCAAGCTGTATCAGCGCGATGACTACCATAGCGGCCGCTCGCTCGATTCGCTGGTGCGCCGCCTGCGTGCCAAAATCGTCAGCCAGACCGGCGTCGATATCCCCATCCGTACCGTGCATTCAGTCGGATACTGCTTCGCCGGCGAGATCGCCCTGGTGGAGGGGGAACCCGCGCAATGCTCATAGCTGGAATGCGGCACCGTGGGCCATTAATAACCGATTAATAGCCGATTAATAGCCGATTCTTGGCCGATTAATGTCCCATGAGTGGCTTCGGGGCATACAGCGCGCCTTGAAATTCCGGTACGTATTCATATTTCATCAGCTTCCCCAGCTTTAATGATTTGATATAGCTGGAAAAGCTGCCGTCGCCCAGTTTCAGGTCGACCGCTTCCGCGCTCGTGCTCGATGCATGGCTGAGCTGGCGGGAAACGGCATAGCCGTAAGTGAGCTTGCCGGCGCCATCCTTGTTGGTGAAGCTGTTCGTCACCAGCTCGGCCTGGTGCGACAGGCCGCCCAGCTTTTTGCCCGCAAAAACAAAATCGAGCTTGCCCGTTGCGCTGTCCATGACCTCGAAGGCAACGTGACCTTCAGTATCCTTGCGCTCGATACCGGTCAGCCACTTGGGCAGATTGTAGCCAACGACGCCGCGCACCCGGGCCAGTTCCGTGTTCACGGGCAGCTTGAGCACATAGCCCCAGAAATCGTTGGACAGCGATTGGCCCAGCAAGGTGAAAGGGCCGAAACTGGTGGTGCCGGGCTTGTTGGTCACGATGGCCAACGAAATTTCATTGTAGCTGTCGTTGTCGCAGTATTCATAGGCGTAGGCCGTCAACGCCACCGCGCCCCGGCCCGGCCATACTTGCAGGGGCTGGACTTCCCGCAAAATATCTTCCGGCATCAGCTCCTTCAACTTCGCCAGGTCTGCCGTAAAGACAGCCGTGATTTTGCTGTTTTTATAATAAAAATTCGGCGAATACGATTCGAAGCCGATGGCGACCTTTTCTTTTTGAATCCCCTTGAACCAGCTCAGGTCCAGCTCCGGCGCTTCCGCCGCGATCACCGATAGAGGCGGGTTCGAGCGAAAGCGGTCGTACAGGCCGCCGGCCGCCACCGGCACGTCATGGCCGGCGATATCAATGACGACTTGCTTGTTTTCGGCAGGATTGTCAGCCCACGACGGGGCTGCGGCGGCATTCCATAGCAATGCGGATACTGCCGCGGCAATTTTCATGTTCATTTCTTGCACCTTTCGTATTGGATTGGAATCAATTCAGCGACAAGCCGCCGGGCGCCAGCCGGTTCATCCGGCGGCGATACTGCCAATTCCTGACCTTGGTTTCCAGTTGCTGCATCAGCAGCGCCAGGGCAGGGGCCACATCGGGCCTGGTTTGCTTGCCCTGGCTCAAACGCCGCAGCTGATACTTCACCATCGCCATATAGCCGATCGACGACAGCACCTTGTTTTTCCAGGTGATGGCCCTGAGCATGGGGCTGGCCGACCGGTCGGAAAGCCATGCTTTCGGCAACTGCGGATCGATGGCCAGCGCCGTCCCCATGCCCGCCATGGCAATGCCGCTGCCCAGCACTTGCTCGACCACCTGGTAGCGGCGTATGCCGCCCGTCACCATGAGGGGCATCGTGGCCACGGTGGCGATGTCTTTGGCGAATTCCAGGAAATACGCTTCGCGGGCCAGGGTGCGGCCGTCGCGGGTCTGGCCATGCATGGCGGGGGCTTCATAGCTGCCGCCAGACAACTCAATCAGATCCACGCCCAGGGTGTTGAGCAGGGAAACCACCTGCCTGGCGTCCTCCTGCGTGAAGCCGCCTTTCTGGAAATCCGCCGAGTTGAGCTTGACGGCGACGGCAAAGCCTTTGCCCACGGCCTGCCGCACCCCGTTGACGACGTCGACCAGCAGCCGTGCCCGGTTCTCGAGCGAGCCGCCCCAGCGGTCCGTGCGTCTATTCGTCAGAGGGGAGAGGAACTGGCTGAGCAGGTAGCCGTGCGCCGCATGGATTTGCACGCCCGTAAAACCGAACCGTTCCGCCAGCCGGGCGCTGGCGACAAAGCGTTGTTTCACATCGGCAATATCGGCTTCCGTCATCTCGCGTGGTGCGGCAAACTGCTTGGAAAAATTACCCAGCTCCATGGGCACGGCCGATGGCGCCATGGTTTGCTGTCCCATGGCGGCCGGCATCTGGCGTCCCGGGTGGTTGATCTGCATCCAGATGTGCGCCCCGCGTGAACGGGCGGTCCGCGACCATTGCTCGAAGCGGGCGCCAGATTGCCCGGAATCGAGCACGACCCCGCCCGGTCCCGTCATGGCGCGCCGGTCGATCATCACGTTTCCAGTGATCATCAGGCCAACGCCGCCATCGGCCCACGATTGGTACAGGCGGATCAGCTCCTTTGAGGGCGCGTGATCGTTGTCGGCCATGTTTTCTTCCATGGCGGCCTTGGCAAGGCGGTTTGGTATGATTGCGCCATTGGGCAATATCAGTGCGGTAAAGGGTTTCATGCTGATCTCCAGGGTTGCGATAGCCTCACGATAAGCTTTAAGCTAACTTGAAGGTCAAGCCCTGAAATGCGATTTTTTTTGCCTGTGTCCCGTTCGCGACACGGGTTCGCGCACATGCCGCCATCCGCCGCTTGACATTCAAGCTGGCTTCAAGCTTATAGTGATGCACGGCCTATAGATCAGGCCGCGACGACAAGCCACGATAATTGAGCAGGAATACAACGATGAAAATAGGCGAACTGGCCAAGCGCAGCGGCCTGGCGGCATCCACGATACGCTTCTACGAATCCAAGGGCTTGCTGAAAGCCGTGGACCGGCAATCGAACGGCTACCGCGACTATCCGCTGGAAGCGGTGGCGGTGCTGTCGATTATCAGCGACGCCCAGCAGGCGGGCTTTACGCTCGACGAAATCAAGCAAGTCTTGCCGGAGGATATTTCATCATGGAAACATGATGAGCTGATGGTGGCGCTGAAAAAGAAGATCGCCGATATCGAATCGCTGGAAGTGCGCCTGGCGCAGAACAAGGCGCATCTGTTGTCGCTGATTCAATTGATCGATGCCAAACCAGAGGATCTCGACTGCAAGGATAATGCGGCGAGGGTCATGCAAAGCATGGGCATTGTTGCCAAGAATTAAAGACGGCGGCCGGAGCCGGCGCGGGTTCGGCCGGCCAGGCTGCCCGCCGCGTCAGAAATCCACGGCCGCCGACAGTTGCACCGTGCGGGGCGCCGATTGCGACACCGTGCCGTACGAAGCCACGCCGGCCCAGTAGTGGCGGTCGAATGCGTTCATCAGCCCGCCGCGCAAGGTCGTCGCCTTGCCGGCGATGGCCGTGCGGTAGCGCAGGCCCAGGTCGACCTTGGTCCACGACGGCACCGATTGCAGATTCGTCTGGTCGACAAACTGTTTGCTCGTGTAGCTGACGGCGCCCGTGGCCGTCAGGCCCGGCCAGTACGGCAAATCCCATTCGCCGCCCAGGTTGGCCATGGACGTCGGCACGCCCACGGGGCGCTTGCCCATGGTGGCGGCGCTGTTGGTTTTGACGAGGCGCCCGTCGAGCAGGGTCACGCCAGCGAGCAGGCGCACGGCCTTGCTGGCGGCGCCGGACAGGTTCAGCTCCAGGCCCCGGTTGCGCTGTTCGCTGTCCATGCTGTACACCTTGCCATACAGCTGGCCGCTGGGCTTACTCACCTGAAACACGGCCAGGGTCGCCAGCACCACGCCGAAATCGGCCTTCGTGCCCACTTCATACTGTTTGCTCTTGTAGGGCGCGAAGACCTGGCCCGCGTTATCGGCGATGTTCGGCGCGATATCGCCCTTGCTCAAGCCCTCGATATAGTTCGCGTACAGCGACACGTGGCGCAGCGGCTTGACGACGAGGCCGGCCAGCGGCGTCAGCGCGTCTTGCTTGTAATGCGTGGTGAGGGCGCCGCTGGCGGCGTGGTAGTTCTTCGATTCGACCAGCTGGCGGCGCACGCCCAGGGTCAGCTGGACGCGCCGGTCCAGCATGTCCAGCGTATCGGCCACGGCCAGGCTGGAAAGGGTAGAGGCGGACAACTTCGGCGCGCGGGCCGGCGCGGGAACGCCGGGGTCGGC
This sequence comes from Janthinobacterium sp. GW460-12-1-14-LB5, assembly GCF_059423585.1. Taxonomy (NCBI): domain Bacteria; kingdom Pseudomonadati; phylum Pseudomonadota; class Betaproteobacteria; order Burkholderiales; family Oxalobacteraceae; genus Janthinobacterium; species Janthinobacterium sp. GW460-12-1-14-LB5. The sequence goes on from NZ_JBWKYD010000015.1 coordinate 159,853, forward strand.
CACGGCCACGGGATGGTAGATATTCGAGGTGATGAGCTTGCCGGAATTGCTCACGCTGCCGAACTCGTCGCGGTAGACATTGCCCATCACGACCAGCGCATGCTCGACGCCGCCCGTGCGAAAGCGCGCGCGCACGCCCGTGTCGCCGCTGGCGCGCCGCACGCGGAATTTCCAGTTCATGGGCGTGACCGTCATGTCGCCCGCCGCGCTGGTGATGGTCGGCGTCTGGTCCGAATAGCGCGACACGTCGGAGCGCGTGCCGCCCACGTCGGCGAAGACGGCAAGGTTGTCGTTCAGGTCGTACTCGACCTTGCCCAGGGTGGCCAGGTCGTTGGACTTCCACCAGCCCCAGGACTGGGCGATATTGCGCCGGCCATCGGGCGCTGCCGGCACGGGCAGGCGCGCGGCCACGAGGAAAGGGCGCGTGGGCGCGTCGATCCACTGGTATTGCTCGATCACATCAAGCGAGGCGCGCAGCCGCTGGCCCTGGTAATCGAGGGCGACGGCCGCCACTTCCGCGCGCGAGCTTTGGTGGTCGAGCGGCGTCTTGCCCTGGCGGTGCAAGCCATTGAAGCGGATGCCGAAGCGCCGCTCCTCGCCGAAGCGGCGGCTGACGTCGATGGCGGCGCCCAGCTGCGCGCTGGAACCGTAATCGAAGGTCAATCGCGTCAGGTCGCGCGGCAGCGAACGTTTCGGCACGGCGTTGACGACACCGCCCACGCCGCCATTCGGCGACATGCCGTAGAGCAAGGCAGCCGGCCCCTTGAGCACCTCGACGCTTTGCAGGTATTCGGTAAATAAATGGTAATTGGGCGACACGCCATACACGCCGTCGAACGCCACTTCGCTCAAATTGCCCTCGTTCAGGGGAAAGCCGCGGATGAAGAAGGAATCCGTGACGCCGCCGATCTGGCCCGTGAAGCGCGTGGACGGGTCGCCGCCCAGCACCTCGGCCAGGGTCAGCGCCTGCTGGTCCAGCATGCGCTGGCTGGTGTAGCTGTTGACGCTGAAGGGCGTATCGAGCAAGTCTTTTTCGCCCAGCATGCCGGCCCGCGCGCTCTTGGCGATCTGCCCGCCCGCATCGGCCTCGGCCTGGCCGGTGACGACCACGGTGGCCAGCGCATTCGGCGTGCCGGCAAGCGTTTGCGCCAGCGCGCACGGAGGGACGCTGGCAAGCAGCAGGCCGGCAAGGATCAGGCGGGCGGCGAGGGGATGATGGGCAAAGGCTGGAGCGGAGCGTAAGGTCGGCATCGATGGCATGGGCGCAAGGTTATAGGAAGAAAAACTGTGCGCACTATACTATAAATGAGAATCATTACGTTTTGTATCTTGCCAAATGACACGCCGGAGTACCGATGGCATGGGCTGCCGTGGGGGATTGTTTGGTTTTCTCCGGGGCATCATTTGTGGCGCCGTTGTCGTTCAACCTTAAAGATATCGCTAGGTGATTTTACAAGCAGAGATCGCTACACGCTGATCGGTCCCGCCACACTCAACGGTGTTACCCCCGAGGCATGAATGGTCCGAGTTGCATGCAATTAGCCGAGAGACGGTTTAATAACCTAAAGAAAATTTAGTCGACGGAAAAGCAACGAGCCCATGGCCATGTAAATCATGTTCTCTGACACGTCAATGCGCTGTTCATAGTCACGTACCAGTCCTGGTCGATGGTGATCCTATCGGTTTTACACAAGCGCGCCTGACGGAACGCGACTCGGTTCTGGTTCTGCCAGGAAGTAGCCGCATGGCCTCGGTGTCTGGTAACGTCCTGAATTACCTCGTAGGATGCGGGCTAAGCCAGAAACACATGCTGATCCTGTCCGCCGCCGTGGCCGCGTACTTCATGTACCAGCAGCACAAGGCGGCCAACGTGCTGAACGATCGTTATCCGATGGCGTACAAGAGCTAGGCCGAATCGAGAATTCTTGATAACATTGAATCTCATTTCTTAGGGGAAACAATGAGCGGCGCGGCAGAAACCACGTATTACACGAATGACAGGGTAACCGTCACAAATGCCCGTTTCATGGTCGATGGCGAAACTCATGCAATTAGTGGCATTACATCGGTCAAGCTTGAGGTGAAAAAGCCGAATAGGATCTTGCCAGCGGCGCTCATAATTTTTGAATTATTGGCGCTCACAAGTGGCAAGAACTTGGTAACTCTGTCTATCTGGCACTGGGCCATTATCTTGCTTCCAGGGCTAATTTGGATGTGCTTTCAACGAACTCACTATACGGTCACGCTTGCCAGCGCGTCCGGGGAGCATCGGGCCTTGAAAAGCAAGGTAAAGCCGTTCGTGAGCGAGGTGGTCGAAGCGATAAATCAAGCTATTGTCCGTCGAGCATAGAAAAGGGCCCGCAGATCGCGGGCCTTTTTACATGATGGCGTGCATGGCCAGGCGGGCATGCCATGGGCGGGACGGGCGATCCTTGATTGCGTCGAACAGGCCATGCAACTTCGCATGGCGCACCTTGGCGGCCACATCGTAGCCGCGCACGTAGTTGGCGAAGGCTCGTGGGCTGAGGTGTAGCGGCGCGACGGATGCCACCCAGTCGTACAAATCGTCCTCAATGACGACAATCTCTCCGAAGAGGTCGATTGCTGGCTGGCGTAGCTGGTAGGAAAAATAGGCTGCTGGCGGCTTTGGCTTGCGGCGGGTTGTTGTCTTTTTCATTCGGATATAATCCCCGGCGCCTCGGGGCTGCAATGCGGGGAATAGAGGGGTGTTTGGCGTTTTACATAATTTCGTAAAAAGCTAGACTTTTTCGAGGAAAGTACGCCGACAGCATTCTAGGTACTCAAAATATCCGCGTCTCCCCTCTTAGCTCCCAACGAAGTGACCTAACTTGCTGTCGCGATTCTTCGACAGCAAGTTGATCTTTTTCGTGCTGGAGACAGCAAGTTGATCTTTTTGAGCCTAACCGTCAAACGACAGCAATTTGATCTTTTTCTGCCGAAATTCCCTGCTTCTAACAAAGTGTCAACGTGCTGTCGCGAGAGTACTCAAAATGTCGTCCTACGATCAAGTAATTATTAACCCGTAAGCCTTTCGTTCTTTGGCCGCAAAATTTCCCGTCGCTGATAATCTCTGGGATCACTGCGTTGCCAATGGTTTTTGGGATGAAACCGCTATCATGGGACAATTTGCCGTTGAAGGCTCCTTGGTGGTGCCGGCGGCCAGATGAAAGCCCATATGACTACCGACCAACCATCACTCGATACCTCCATAACTGTCGATGATTTCCGTGCCAGTGGCTACGATAACGTCTTGCGGGACGAATTCGGCACAGACAGCTGGGTACTGTCCCAGCGCCTTGGTATTGCCGCTAAAGCGGCAGACGAGGAGGGCCGAACCAAAGACGGCGACGTCCTGCATCTCTTGGCTCGCGTCACTTCAATGATGTTGACACCTGAGGACAAGACCACTCCCTTCCAGCCTTGGGCGCAATTTGGCGATCGCCGATCGCCGATCCCAACCGACTTTACTGACGACGACGTCACACTGTTCGCCAGCGTTGTTGCCACTGTTGAGCAACCGCAGTTGCGCGCGCGTCTTGCCGATCTGGTCTGGGTACGTAATCGCAAGCTCGGTATCGCTACGGTACCGCTGGCCATTGACGCCTATTGTGAATCGCCACTGGACTCCGATACGTGGTTCGCCGGTGGTCGCGAAGGCTGGAGCCGGGCGCTGTCATTGGCCCTGACGATTCGGGACGCGGCGCGTATCACCTCCATAGAAGCTGCACTCGTCGGAGCTGCGCTGGCAGACCACGGGCACGGCTATGTTCCGCTGGAGATCTCCCGTATTCTGCTGGATAATCGCTTGGGTGCGGCCATGCATGGCGACATCGCTGCCCGCCTAGAGGCGCTGGCCGAGGCCAATGCAGCATCCGCCCGGTATCGCCAGGCCGTCAATTATTTCGGAGCAGCAGGAAAGTGGTATGCGCGTGAACGTTCCCGTGAAAAGGCAATATCTATGACAGTGCGCGCCGCAACCTGCTGGGAAATAGAGGGCGACGCGCTAGTTGGACTGGGTGCGCTGCACTCGTACGAAAATGCGATCAAACTCCTCCGAACCGTGCCTGTTCCAGACCGCGCCGTACGCGCGGCCGACACTACAATTACCTCACTGATGGGCAAAGTCAGTGCGGCCGGACAAGCCGCTTTGGCCCAGATGCAGACGGTTCAATCTGGTAGTCAGGACATCACTGAACTGGTCAACATGGCTATTGCGGCTATTTCCGACAAGGATCCATTGGACGCGCTCGCCGCCTTCGCCCAAATTTATGGCGGCGCCAGTGTACAAACGATACGCAAAAATGCACAGGTGCATCTTGACAAGAGCCTGTTCGGGCGACTTTTCAGCAGCTCCGTGATTTCCGCGCAAGGCAACACGATCGCCCGCCAGCCGGCGGCCGACGGTGACGTCAGCGGGGCAGCGCTGTGGGCAGATATGGTGCGCGACTACAAGATATTGATCGGTTTAGTCGTTCACTCCGGCATCGCTCCGGCTCTCTCAGCCATGCAGATGCAGCACGTGTTCACCATCTGGGATATGGAAGCGCTTTGCGACGCGTCACCGTTTGTGCCGCCCGAGCGGGCAATGCTCGTGGCCCAAGGCCTCTACGCCGGCTATTGTGGTGACTTGGTCCAGGCGGTACACATTCTGGTGCCACAGGTTGAACACATCGTCAGGACACACCTGCAATACGGTGGCGCCATCACCACCACCACGTCGAAAGAGGGAATCGTCATGGAAAATGGCATGAGCACCTTGGTAAAGCTGCCACAAATGGCCGAGGTGTTCGGCGACGATCTTACGTTCGAGCTGACGGCCCTGTTCTGCGATCAGAACGGTCCGAATTTGCGTAATGAAGTTGCACACGGACTGATCACTAGGTACGCTTGCGAATCGGACGCAGGCTTGTATGCCTGGTGGTTCGTTTTCTCACTTATGTTTAAAACCTTCTGGCAGGCGCAGCAAGAGCTCGCGCCGGTGGCGTCAGGTGCCCCAGTTGCAAGTTCAGATAAACCGGAACATATCAGTTCGGAGGGGGATTGAAGCATTCATCGATAGCCGCGCGTCCTATCAGCGGCTGCGGGAGCCAGTGGCGGCATGAGGAAGTAATTGAGGAACGCTCGCAAAGTTTGTTGACGGCATTCTAGGAATCAAATTCAAATCTTTCCCTCAAATCGTATTTTAAGTTACCTCATACGCAGTCCGACTCATCAACGGCAAGTTGATCTTCTTCAAGACAATCCTCCTTTCATCTTGCCGATACCCTCTATCTCAACCTATGCTTGACAGGTGTTTTTGTCGGAGTGATTCATGGCGTCGTCGCGATCAGCTGGTTCGAGGCTTGGTACCCAATTCCGAGGAAAGCTGGCCGCTAGCTATGGGCATCGTGGGAAGGCCTTAAATAGTCTATGGTATGTCTACAGCCCTCGGACCAAGCGCGACTGGGTACTGCGCAGTGATTTGGAATGGGATCACTTTTTCATCGCCGAGTTTGATCTTGATATTGCGCGATGCGATTACGCACCTGATAACCGCACTGTTGCGTTGCCAAACGGCAATGTAGATGTTCCGGTGACAGTAGTCGTCACCTATAAAACTGGTGAAATTGGCTATAGACACATTTTTTATTCGCAAGATGACCGCAAGCGGAGCTCCGATCCCAAGCAAGTAGCACGTTTAATCGAGCTGGCCTCTACTGCAGGGATGCGGTACGAGTCTTGGACCGAAATAGATATTCGCCGCAATCCAGTGGAGTTAGCAAACATGCGGCGGATTGTCGCTTGGCTCGCTGCGGCGCGAGAACATTCTTTGGCCGGATACAGCGCAGAGATTGCATCAATGTTTCGGTCCCAGGAGAAATTCACGTTTGCCGATGTCGAAAGAATTTTCGGAGAGGCCGCTTTCCCCTTGTATGCAGCTTCAGTGTTTCAAGATGTGCTTCATGGCATCTACAAAATAGACATTGATACTGCTAGCCTCTCACCAGAAACTGTCATCTGTACAGAAAATGGGATATGAAATTGTTGACCTTCAATACGTTACCGGCAGAATTGGCGGATACCTCGTCGTGGCGAACTGTTGATGTCGGCGCGTTGGAGGAAGAGGAGCAAAAGCGATTTATAAAGTACCAGTCGGCGATTGAAGCCTACCTTCGTACCGGACGCTTGAAGGTATCAAGTAGCCCGTACGGTATCTCTCGCACGGATCTTCTTCGACAGCTGAACCGCTGCGTAGTCACAGCCGCAGATGGCAGGCCTTACGGATGGACTGCATTGATCCCAAATTTTCGAACCAAAGATTATCGGAGGACTGTAGAGCTTCCTTGTGGACAGGGAACTAAAGCGATTACCGCTGGTGCCTTCGATATGTTCATGGAAATGCATCCTGAAATCAAAGCGAAAATTGACGGCTTGATCCTCAAACGCCCAGAAAAGGGACATATTCATGAAGCCAGAATTTCGTTCAAAGATTTGCATGCAGCTTTTGTTTATAGCTGCGAGCAGGCTGGTGTGACGGGAAATGTCTATCCGCTTAATAGTAAATCTAGAGGCCGGCGCTCGATCGAGCGCTATGCAAAACAGCTCATCCTCTTCCAAACTGAAGCAGCAACTGCAGGCCGTTTTGGAAAGGTCGCAAAATCGCATTTATCAGTTGGGAAAGGAAGGCCATCTGGCGTGATATCCCTTGCTCCTTACGATGTGGTAGGTATTGATCCGCACAAGATTGACTGCATTGGCACAGTGCGGATTGCCGGGCCAAAGGGCCCGCAACGTGTTGCGATAGAACGTCTTTGGATCGTTCCTGTAGTCGATGATTTCTCGCGCGCGATACTGGGTTACAGCGTTGGTATACGCACCGAATGCTCGGCAGTCACGATCGAGCAAGCCATCATTTCCGCCATGTCGACTTGGCAGCCGCGAAAGCTCATCGTATCGAACATGACGTACACTCCGGACTCAGGCCTACCCTCTGGCGTTATTCCTGAGCTATCCGGCAGAGCCTGGGCCGCCATGATGGTCGATAACGCCGCTGTTCACTATTCTGACGCGATCGCGGAACGTGCCAGACGCAGGATCGGGTGCGGTGTTAACTATGGCCCCATCGGACATTGGGAACATCGTAGCGCTTTGGAGCGCGTATTTAGGAAGCTGGAAACCTACGGTTTCCAGCGCTTGCCCTCGACGACGGGATCTGGCCCGTCGGACACCAAGAGAGGCGATCCAGCAAAAAGTGCGATTGATCTGGGGATTGGATGGGGAGAACTTCTTGATGTAATAGACGTGGCGATCGCAGATTACAACGCAGGAGCCAATGAGGGGCTCGGAAATCGTTCATCACTGAGCATGCTACGTGACTATGCGTCAATAAAGTCGATGGGCTTGCTGCCTCGCAGGCTTCCACCTCCGACCGCCACGATTCCTGATCTCGGCATTGAAGTCGAAATCAAGACAGTTCGTGGAGATCCAGAAAACGGCCGGCGACCATACGTTGAGATTGATCGAGTTCGCTACACCAGTCCTATACTCAGCAGTGCATTCGCCCTTATCGGAAGAAAATTGCGTGTGCACATACGCGCGACCGACATGTGCACAGTGCGCGCGTTTCACGAGTCGGGAGAGGAATTGGGCGTACTTTCGGCGCAAGGAGCATGGGGCAGAACCAAGCATACGCGTGAAATGCGAAAAGAGATCAACGCCCTAAGAGATTCTGGACAATTAGAAGTCAGATACAACGACAATCCGATCGTCGCGCTTTTACGTCACCTGCAAACGGAAACAGCCAAAGACGCCGCAAAAAAGCCTCGAAAGATCTCTCGCTCTGCGACCCGTTTGGCCAGAGCAAGTGCAGAGACAGGCCTTCCCATTGATCATGCCGTTCTCTCAGAATCGCCACCAAAGCTCGTTCCCGCAGCGACACTACCTGAACCACCTCGTCAACCGTTAACAAGTCTGGTACAGCCCCCTACATGGAAAACGATTTTGCGTTAACTGGAAGGAATGCTCATGAGTCATAAGGCAAAGGCTAATGGAGAGGGGCTACGTACTCCTGAACAACTTGCTGGTCACCCTGTATTGCGTAGCAAAATTCGCCTGCCTACGCCTTCGATACGCTCAGCGTACGATGTGTTAGCCAATACAGCTTTCCAGCGGGCACCAGGATGCTGCTTTTTCGCGCACCCGCGATTTGGCAAGACGGAAGGTATTTCTGTCCTTGCCGACCAACTGGCGCAGTCATTTCCCGGTATGCCGATATTTTCTGTTAGCGCGGCATGGCATCCTCGCTTTTCAGAACTCACCTTCATGGGGGAACTGCTGACTGCGTGTACGCACGTGATGGCATCGGTCGGGAAAGTTGAGCAGCGCAGGGCAAGGCTGCGTAATTTTATGTGGACGCAGGCACAAACACGCAATAGCGACCTCATCATGTTATTCATCGACGAAGCGCAGAATTGGCATGAGCCAGAACTGACCACACTGCGTGACCTTGCCAACGAACTTGCAATGGAACATAAAGTACAACTCATCGCAGTGCTTTTTGGCACGCCAGAGTTGACTTCGTTACGCACAGCCTTGGTTCAGTCCGGGCGCATAGACTTGATCGGGCGCTTCATGATCCAGCAGTACGAGTTCCGTGGTGTCCTAACACCCGAAGACCTTGCAATCATCATGTCGTTCTACGACGACCCGGAAGTGTCAGAATATCCAGACGGTAGTGGTTATAGCTACAGCCATTTCCTTATGGGGCAGGCATACGAAAACGGCTGGCGGTTAAAGAGCGAGGTTCAAACACTGTGGGCGCAGTACAAGCTGGCAGCACAAGCCAGCGGTGGCCTGAACCAAGTTGGCATGCTTTGGGTGGCCGACAGCATTCGCCGTTTTTTCATGGCAAACCTGGAATATGATCATCCTGGATTTCGTGGAGACCCAGATAGCTGGAAAGCCGCCGTTGCCCAATCGGGATTTAAGGATTCATTGGGCGTCACTTACATCACATAACACATGCACAACGCGACTCCACTACATGGCGAGCTGGCAGGAATTGCCTGGCTACGCGAGTGGCAGCTGCCATACGAGGGTGCCTACACGTTGCTGCTGAAGTTTGCAGTTGCCAACGGGATCGGTGCTGGCGAACTGTGCGGGGCAGTTTTTGGCCAGAACCTAAATCAGGCGCCAACATATGGACAACTACATGCCCGCTCACTTCTTGACAGCCATTGGATAGACCAAACCGGAGAAAAGGGCATAGCGGCTATCCGACGCCTGACAATCGAATCAACGCTGAGCGCGAGGGCAGGGCGGTGGACGTCATTGATAGCCACGGATAAATCGCTAAGATACTGTCCCGAGTGCCTGCGACATGGCTTCCAGAGCTTTCTTTACCAGATTGAGGCGATAGCGAGATGCCCAATTCATGGCGTTCCTATTCTGGCGAATTGCACGGCATGCGGCTTGTCTACCCCCCCTTATGCGCTCGCGGAAGCAGGGTTCGGAATCCCATTTCACTGCCCATCTTGTCTGACGCCATACGCCGAGCAAAGTGATATGGCGCAGTGGGGTAACCACCAGCTGTATGCAGATGCGGCGCGTCTCTTGTCGCCGCTGGCCAAGTGGCTACAGTCGTTGGCCGCCAGCACACTGAACTGGCGTGATTGGCATACTTGGCATTTGCCAGTCAGCAGCTTAACCCATCATGAAACCAAGCGCCGCGCCACGCTTCATGTGCTGACCAAAGCCATTCCACCGAATTTTGACCTGGCCTATCTGGATCTTGGCACGTCAACATTTAATGTATACAAAGGTTGCTATGAAAATATTCAATATGCTGTGGCATTAAAGAAGATGAGTCACGAAAGCAGTCCCGAGATGTACTCCGAACGCATTCAGTTGTACAAGGCCGTGAGGCGGCGGCTGGCGCGCGTCACCCAGGGCTGTCATTGTGGTGCGCGTGTAACCATGAACCGGCAGATTAAAGTTCACCTTGGCGACGGCGCAATGGCTTTATCCACCGAGATTTGCCCTCGCATTCAGATCTTTATGCTTTGGCGCTATCACTTCGAGGAGATGTTGGCCGACCGGCCCGTTCTTGAATTGCGAACCTCCTTGCTGCAATGGCCGTTGGATAAAGTGCTGGATGCAAAGGCATGGGTCGGCTATCTACTGGCAAGCTTCCACGCTGCGGAGCATGCGTTCAGCTCATGGTATGAGGCAGCGACTAAGTTGACAGATGCCAGCGTCACAGGCGATGACCGCGTTCGGGCACGCGAGCTTCATGCCACGTTCGCCTCTATCGTGACGCCCTTACGGCAGCCAAACTTTCCGGCGGTATCATTTCTCACTTACGTCAGCGAAAAAGGTGCACCAGTTATCCTGCTCGCAAGCCCAAGAATACTTGGTCGGCTGGCATGCGCTGATGCACGCGGGCTTATCTCTACCTACCAGGACTCTTATCAACAACCTCAAAAACTATCACCGCAGGAGCAAGCTGGCTTATCAATAGAGGTAATTGGCACTGAGAAAATGCCGGATCGCCCCCTTGTGCGCAAAGAGCATTTCCAGCCACTTGACATGATCCGGTTATCGCCGAGCCTTGATGGCTCTGATTTGCAGGTCAAACTGCGTGCTTTGAGTCCGACTGTAATCGAAGCAAAAAACGATCTTGAGGCGATTCAATTGTGGCTTGAGTACTATCCCTCTGAAAAGACACGAAAAAACTATATTATTCAAATACAGAAAGTTTTGCTGTGGTGCGTGGCCCAGCGAAACATCGCACTATCGGCGATGACCACTGTCGACGTCGATGCTTTCACAGAGTTCTTGGCAGACCCGAAGCCGAGAGACATTTGGCTGCCAACCAAGCTTTACGGCAAGGCGCGACCTTGGAGTCCAATGCGAGCAGTGCATTCAGCCGTGACGCAAGAACACGTGCTTACGGTAATTTCGGTGGTGTTTAAACGCTGGAGTGCTTGGGGCTATATCAGAGGTAACCCTTTCGATCACAGCAAATTTTCACAGCGCCAGGCTCAGAAACTACTGCTGGAGGGTTCAGGCGCTTGGCAACCGACAGAAAAATTCCTCTCCGCCGTAGAATGGCGCTATCTCGCCACTGCCGTTCCAGAACATTCTGTCATTCCTCTGCCTGCTGTGAGATTCATCCTTTTCATGGCTTATTATGGTGCCCTCAAACCATCCGAAATTGGCTGCATCAAGCTAGGTGACCTTCATCTGTATAAGGGCGGCGGCAGCGCTCACGATATTTGGAGTGTCAGGATCAACTCCCGGAAACCAGCTCAGCAAGAAGTGTTTTTGCTTGAACCGGTAGCCCATATGATCTCGAGTGCCATTCCTGTGACGCGTTCGCTGTTGGACAGGTATCTCGTAACGAATCGAGACAATTGGCTGCGTCATTTGTTCGGCATAGAGTATGCCGGGATCTCTGCAGATGATCCGGCGATTATGGCGAATCGTCTTGGCGTTGCGCTCAAACCAGTTTTTCAAGCTGCGGCTGAACTAGCGATGGCAAATGGCGACAAAAAGGCGGCCCAGCGTTTGCGCCAGGCTACATTGATATGGGTCACATCTTCCCTTTGGCATCACGTTCCGGATAGTTTTGTCACGAGCCCTATTTTGTGGATGGTACTAGGTACAAAGAAGCACATGCGTCCCGAAAATCGGCCCTATGTGCTGTCAAGGATTCCGTTCAATCACAAGCTGGTTCTCGAACAAATGGCTACTCTCCAGAAGACTATAGGCTATTGAATAATGCTGGATTGGCTGGCACAATCTGTAACAAGGCGAATCCTAAGGCACCTAAACGTCTGGCAACGTCTGCACAGCAGTAATTTCGCTGTGTAGGCCAGTCGTCGCTGGGCTCTACCGGACTCGATTCACTCCCACTGTGCACAGTCTAAACCAATTGATCACCCTGACGAGTACTGTCTAAGTGTTGGGTTAAGGTCTTGTTTGATATTCCAAATGGCAGACATGCGCCCTGACAACATCCATTTTATAATTGGCGGCGTGACACTAGATTGGTAACATGACCAGTTAACATGTTTTCAGGAAATGCAGTTTGTGCATTTCCAGTAAATACACTTTCTCACTTTCTGAGATTCAATTTCGAGACTCATCATTATGCAAACCCTGGCTCGTGGGCGATCGCCTTCAGCGGGATAGCAGGGCCGGTCTTGCTGATGTTCGGCTTGACGCTCACGCCTGCCAAATCGTTATCGCTACTGCTCAACATCGATGGCGTGCTCACGGCGATGCTTGCCTGTTCGTCTTTAAGGAAAATTTCGACCGGCGCATTTTCATCGGCATGGTGCTTACCGTCTGGCTGCCATATTTACTTGGACACCGGATGCTGGATATTCATCCAGTGGTACGGATATAATATTCCTAAAGCCCAACCTGTCGGCCATCAACCTTTACTTGCCTATCCAACTTGCCACTCTACACACCGTCTGAACTGGTGAACGCGGGCATTTTCATTCTGTCATGAACGGTCTTCATATGTCACCTCGTGCTCCCAAATCCAGCGTGAAAAACAGTTCTTCCCAGGTACCCGCTGAGGGCGAGCGTCAGGCAATGCGGGGTTATATGCGCCAATACGATCAAGCGGCAGTTCTTGCCTATATTGGTTTGCAGTGTGGCGGACTCGAGTGGGTTGGCGTTGCCGATCGTGCTGCAGGTATCGCGGACGACATTGTGCTGGGCTTTCCGGACCGCGTCATTGGCCACCAGTTCAAGACGTCCCGTCTGCCGGGTCGCTTTAGTTTGAGTACGCTGCTTATGGGCGCCTCAGGCCTGCTCGTCCCTTTGGCCAAGGCGTGGCGTCAGTTGTGCGCCAGTAGCGATGGCAGGTCTGTCGAAGTGCGCCTAGTGACGAACGATCACGCCATGGTCGACGACAAATTGACCGATGATTTGGACTCAGACAGCGCGACCTTCCTTCTCGAATATACGGCCGTGCCATCGCCCACTTTGGCTCAGTGGCGCGCTAGCCGCTGGCGTCCCTTCATCGACGCGCTGGAAAGGAAGTCAGGACTTGATGAACAAGACTTCGAGCAGTTTTTGGGCGCACTGCGGATCATTTCCAGCACGGCGGCCGATTTCGGACGCGTCCACCGTCTTCGGCAAGATGAAATGCGTCTAGTCGATCAAATCGCTACGCTTCTTCCGCGCTTAGTTACGGATATACGAGATCGCGACCGCTGGTCGCGCGCAGATATACTTAACGAACTCGGATGGAATGATGACTCTATTCCGCGCCGCGTCCACCATTTTCCGGTGGGTGCCTATGTGCAGCGCAATGAAGAGACCGAAACGCAATTGCGTACGGCCATCAAGGAACATCAGAGTGGGTACGTGAGTTTGATTGGCCCGCCAGGTGCGGGTAAATCGACGCTCTTGCAGATCGCCCTTGAAGGCGAACCGCAGTTGTACGTGGCGCGTTACCTTGCCTACATTCCGAACGCTGTGCAAGGCGTCGGCCGCGGCGAAGCCGACGATTTTCTAGACGATGTTTCCACCCAGCTGCGCCGAACGGGCTTGGGCGGGTTGCGAGCCCATGATGATTCATTGACTCAGCGTCGAGAACAGTTCGAAGCCTTGCTGGCTGCGGCGGGAAAGCGTTTTCACAACGATGGCATTCGTACCTTGATCGTCGTCGATGGGCTTGACCATGTCCCGCGCGAAGAGCGACCACAACGTTCGTTTCTCTGCGAGTTTCCTTTACCTGCCGCTGTTCCTGATGGGGTTTTATTCTTGCTCGGCACGCAGCGCGTCGAGCTCGATGATTTGCCGCCTTCCGTCCGCGAGCAAGCGGCGACGCTAGCGCGACAGGTTCGTGTGGCGCCGCTATCGCTCGAGGCGGTAGCACGAATGGCCGACTTGATGGGCCTGGATCGGGACGTCGATCGCACGCGGCTCTACGACAACTCGCATGGACACCCACTCGTAACGCGCTATCTGGTAGAGGCTTTGCGGACGGCGGATCTGCCTACGCGTGCTGCCTTGCTCGGTGGTGACCTGTCGTTTCAAGGCGATTTGGCGACGGTCTATCAAGCCGCTTGGAGAAGCGTGGTCGACGACGACAACGCCCGGCTTGTGTTGGACTATTTGGCGCGTTCCGAGGCGCCGATGCCATTCGAATTGCTTGCCAAAAAAGTGCCCGAGGTAGCCATTGAACGCGCGCTGGCAGCCGCTCGGCATTTACTTTCGGACGGACTCCATGGGTGGGAAGTCTTTCATAATAGTTTCCGACTGTTCATTCGCGAGCAACCAAAGTTGCGCTTCGGTCGCCCCGACTTTGACTATTCCATCAGGCTCTATACCGACCTCGCAGCACTCGCCCGCGAAGCCAAGCCTACGTGTCCTCAACACTGGCTTGAACTACGCTACCTCGCGCGCGCAAACTCGCACAATGCCGCACTTGCGTTATGCACACCGCAGCGGTTTCGCGAGCAGTTCGTCGAACGCCGTCCGTTTTCAGAGATGCGTGCCGACTTGCGCCTGGCTGCAATGTCGGCGCAAGGCGACGACCATCACGTCAAGCTATTTCAGATTCTCTTGATCTTCGACGAAATGGATCGGCGGTGGGCGGCCTATGAAGAGGTCCCCGAGATTATCGATGCTCTGCTCGCCGTCGGGGATATTGACGGTGCCGTGGCGCTCGTCGAACAAGTGCCAAGCAATGGCTACACGGTCGTCGATGCGCTGATCACCTCGGGTCAACCCGAACGCGCGCGCGCCATATTCGATATCTTGGACCCAATCCAGGATTTGCTACGTGAACACCACTATAGTGGTTACATGCGTTTCGAAGAGATGCGCGACTGGGTGCGTCGCGTAATCCATTTCCGTGCGCCAGACCAGATATTGAAAGCCATCGACCGATTGGTTCTGGCCGCACGTGCCGCACACGAGGAGAGCGAGGAAGACGAGGAGACGGCGCTCGCTGCTGCCTTGCGGAGCGAAGCCGTGCTGGCCATCGTTGACACACAAGAGGATGCGGACATCGAAACCGTTTGCGCGCAATTCCATCTCACTCCCACCGATTGCGCATCCGTTTTCCTCCGAGCTGGCATTGATGCGTTCGAACGTGGAAATGCTCGACCAGCATTGGCCTGCGTTGAGCGTGCCATTCAGTACCCCGGATTCGACGACACGCCCAACAGCTGGCGCCGCAGGGCTGCCTTGTTGGCATCCCGCCAGGGTGGATGCGCACTCGCGGAAAGTCTCTTTGGGCAGCTGTTGGCACCGACGTTGGCAGAAATGGATAACGTCACTGAGCCCGATGTCCCGCCGCACCTCGTTCGCGCTGTCAGTGAACACTTCGAATTGGCAGTTCTGATTGAAAAACATGTGCCGGATTTGCCTCGCCCCGAGAACGATCTGCTACGCCCCTTGCAACATCATGCGGAAGCATTGGGTAAGCTTTTGGCGCGATCGCGCCGCACACCTGACGTAACACTTGCGGAAGAAATTGCGCGTGTGGCGCGTTCAGCCTTGGTCTATCTGACCAGATTGAAGCCGCAACGCGGAGGCGACTTTTACGCTTTCCACCAAGCGGTGCGCGCTGCCCCCGCTTTGATCTCTATGCTGGTGGACGCAGCCGCCAATAGCGGACAGGATGCGCTTGACGCCGTCAGCGGCTCCGTAGAGGAGTTTCTGGTGGGTGCGCCCGTTGGCGGAGAAATGCGTGACGACCTCCTGCGCACGGCCGCCCTCGCCATCTACCGCCATACTCGCGATAGCGCGACGGCTGCCCGTCGCCTCGGAGTGGTGGCAGCCAGCCTGCATGGTCAAACGCCGGCGCAGCAGATCTCGGCGATGGCTAATCTGGCGTGCGCGTATAGTGAGACGGGTAACCGGACGCAAGCGCTATCGTTGCTTGTTCAAATTCCCCAAGAGTCCCTCGGCTTTAGCCTTCCGCCGAAAAAAGATCCCCAGTATGTGATCTGGCGTGACTTGTTTGCCTTGGCAAATCGGAGCG
Source organism: Janthinobacterium sp. GW460-12-1-14-LB5 (assembly GCF_059423585.1). NCBI lineage: Bacteria > Pseudomonadati > Pseudomonadota > Betaproteobacteria > Burkholderiales > Oxalobacteraceae > Janthinobacterium > Janthinobacterium sp. GW460-12-1-14-LB5. Next base: position 175,868 of record NZ_JBWKYD010000015.1, read on the forward strand.
CGCCCGAAGATCGCGCGCGCCGGCTAGATATCATGTTGCGCCTCCTGGCGGGCATGATGGACACGGAAGGTGACTCTTCTGCCTTCCGCATCGCCAGTACTGTGGTCAAAGAGGCGGCACTTTGCGACGCGACGACAGCATGGTCAAGTTTACTGAGCCTTGCGGAACTCGGCACTCTTGGCTGGGCTCACATGGTGGACGCTGTGCTCCAAGGCCTTGTTCGCAGGCGCCCGGACATGGTGCCTGCGGCAGTTCCCGTCTGGTGCCAATTAACTCTTCCCTATTACAAAGCACCATATTACCGGGAATCCGAGCAGGGCGATTTCATCGATCTCGTCGTTGACTCCGCTCTGGCGTCCGAGGTAAGCGCGGTGTGCGATACCCTGCTCCGACACATACAGGTCGAAGCACGTACGGACGTCCGCGTATCTCTGCTTGATCACTTGCGCCTTGCAGCAGCGAGACGGGCCTGTCGTTGCACGGACATCGATGCCGCTCTCGTCCGTTGGCGCACCGAATGCCCCCCGCCGGCGCGCACCTCGTCGGACATGCGTCATTCAGATGTGACTTCAATGGAAGCCTTGGCGGCCGACATCGAAAAAGAGATTCGTGAGGGGCGTTCAGCGCCTGGCTATGAGGCCGGGCGTGCATTTCAGCGTCTGGTTTGCACAAGTAACTACCCGCTTGCGGCGCAACTTTTCGAGAAATGGGTAGGCATTCAGAATGAATCACGCGCCCGCGCCGCTCTCATCGATGTGGCCATGGACGCCGGCGATTCGGGGAATGCGCGGCGACTCTTAGCCGGCTATTCCATTTCGGATCCGGAAGCAACGTGGTCTACATGGTTCGGGGGCAATCGTTTTCGATATCTTCGTTCAAAGCTGCGTATTGATGGACCTGCTGTTCACGCGGCCGCCTATGCGGACTTCGTCAATACTGTCGCAGCGGAACACGAATCCATTCGTAGCTTACTCACGGAATTTGACGACATTTTTCTTGTAATCACGGCGGAGCCGGACTGGGCCGCCATGTGGGAATGCGCGCAGGACCAGATCATGTCCACGCGCGAATTTAGTCTTGGGGTTGGAGATGCTGCGGCGGCACCCATCTCAATGGACGACTCCGGCCTCTTGGCACGCCTTCTTATCTGGGCAATGGATATCGGCATCAGCGACTTGCGTTGGCATGCCTATGTTGCTTCCACCGAATTGGACGCAGTAGAAGCCGGGCATCCAGTTTTTGCGGAGCTTATGCGCCTACTTCTCTCAGGCCATGACGATCACCCCGCTATCGGCTTACAATTGCTCGCATGCCAGCCGTCGACGAGACACATGGGCGGCCTCGGTCTTCAGGTCGTCTCGTTGACGAATCACGATGACTATGCCGTCTCCACCATCGCCCGACAGTTGGCGCGGGCGCTCGCGCTACCCATTGCGCCCGCGCAAACGCCCGTACCAATGTTCTATTCGTTGGATCTCGGTGAAATCGAGTCTTCCGCCCCCGAGGAACTTTACGACCCACACACCAGCGCCATGCTGGTGAAGTCACCGTTTGGCTGGACACGCGCTTACGAAGATCTCGTCAGGGCGATCGCCAAGGGCGCCATCTCGCCCACGCATATCCGCTGCCGCGCCGCTATGCTGATCGATTCATGGGGCGGTCTGGAAACCTTCGGAAATTCAGCTTCAAAGGCATTCGAATCCCGTCTCCGTCAACTGGACATGAAAATTGCCTATGCGCGTCCTCATATGGTTGTCGCCGCGCGGGCACTGAGGAACGTCGCTGGGGAATTGGCGCGCGCCCGCGCGTTGCCTGCCCCACCGGGCATTCTGTTGCACCATATGGGGTTTGCGCATAGTCCCTTCGTTAGTTCGCAAGCTGCCATTAGACCTGCGATCATCATGCGGCCGGATGACAGCGAGTCTAGATATGCAGCGTTGGAGGAGAGCTGGCTGCCGGCAGTGGATGTAGACATATTGCCGATTAGGATGGCGAGCAGCTACGTGATAGCCGAAGTCAGCGAATTCAATGTGCGCAAGACCCGCCGCCATTACAACTCGATCCGCGTGCGGGTGCCAACATGGGCTGGCGCCGTCGATTTTTCTACTTGGGAAATCGACGATCTTCTACCTGATCGTGCTATCTGGGTTGGTCAGATTGTTGCGCTCTCGAGTGAGCCTGCGCCGTTCTTGGTGCGTCGTCTATCCCTCAGTTATTGGCCTGGCATGCCACACGTCGCGTTTTGTATTTGTCCAGAATGGTTGCAGCATTTGAATTGGAATGTTGAGTACGGGCCGACGATCACTTATGTTGATGACTGCGGCGATGCGATGGGGCATATTGTGTGGTGGAGGGAGGGCAGTACGATCGATGTGGATGAAGATGCGTCTTGGAGCGAGGGCACTTATTTGCAACTGACGGCGTCTGGTCTTCTTCAATTGGAGGCAATCGCTGGGAAGCTGCAGATCCGCATCCATGCGCAGCGTACGGCACGAGACCGCGATGACGGTGATAAATACCGATTTAATTTTGCTACCGGCATTGACGATCTTTCCAGCTCACGCTAATTCAATTCCGTTTACTTTACGCTAAGTGTTGCAGGATCTGATCCGCTCGTGCAGCATTGCGCAGGTGAGGGTATCAAGGCGCGCGTCCAGTTCGGCTAAAAAATCACCACTTAAAATGGTTGAAATGAAGTACCCAGCGCGCCGACATTATCTGCTTCCCGTCAGCGACCATCGGGAGCGAACAGCTCATGATCCTTTCAATAGGATGATGACATGCCATGCACGTCGCACGCTGGCGTCGTTCACATCATTAAAGTTTCCACCCCAATTTACACCGATGGCCCACTTTGTAGGCAATTTTGCTTTGTTCTGGACTGTGCAGTCATTAAGTACAAACGACCAGACGAGGCCAGCCTACGTAGACAGCCTATGACATTTTTATTGATGTAAACTTGGGCTTGTTAAGTTGGACCGGGCGCTGATTTCAAACATTTGACGTTCAGCGGATGTTTTTTCTAATTGGGACAGCAGGGGCCTAGTCACTTTTTCGCAATAGGCTCCAAGGCATGCTCGATACGGCGCTGGTTAAAGGAATCTTCACTATCAATGTAGCGCATCGCGGACTGGGAATTTTTCCAACCAACGTGTTCCATCAGTGTTTTCAAATCCCATCCATTGGCTGTCGCCCAGCTGGCAAAGCCTCGCCGCAATGAGTGTGCACTGTACAGATCAGGCTCGACGACGCCGGCATCGTGCAGGATAGCGCGTAGGAGCGGAACCAAGCTGTCAATATTGAGGCCGCTAGCGCGGATGTTACCCCAGCGATCAATCGCGCGGAACACAGGACCGTCCGGCAATGCCGCTGCTGTAATCCACTCATCGTAAGCGGTGACCGGGCACAGGCGCGATAGAAGTGGCACCTTGAAGTTGCCGCCTTTAAACTGGCGGTCCCCTTTGGTGCGCGGCAGGAAGCAAGTCATCCCTTCGCCGGGGGTGATGAGAACGTGCTCGATTTGCAGGCGGGTTAGTTCGTCTCCGCGAAACCCATGCCAGAATCCGAGCAGAAACAACGCCTTGTTGCGACGGTAGCGCAACTCGTTCCCTAGTGCTCCCTGCGCTTGCGCCGTGTCAGCTCGGGTCGTCAACCAGCTATCGACCACTATGAGTTGATCGATCTGGAATGGTTTTGCCCGCTTTTCCTGGACTGGGTACATGGTCTGGATGCCACGCAAGACCTGGCGTACCACAGGTGCCTTGGTCGGATCTGGAAAACCTTGATCAAGATGCCACCTGGCCAATGCGGCCAAACGCTGACGGAGGGTGTTGGCGGCGTGTTTGTCGGCTCGGTTGGCCAAGTAGCGCGCAACGCTATCAGGCGTGGCCGGCAAAAAACCGCCCCATTCCACCTCGAAGTCGCGGATAGCGCTTTGATAGCTCTGCCGGGTATTTTCGCGCGTGGCAGCCTGCAGGAAGCGATCGATATCAGACATGGCAGGCAAAGCCGAAGGACGGCGGCGGGCAAGGACAGTGATGTGGTCGTTGGCAAAAAGAGCTATGCCGTGTTTGTCTGGCATTCCGGCTAGATGTATAGATGCAGTGGTCAAAAACTGCATAAATTTCAGCCTCACACAGGATAAGAATACATTATCCGGCATCAATTTCAAGCAGAATCTCGCCTTGATAATCGCCAAAAATGGTATGTAATTACATGGTATGTAAGACGTTATCTTATTTCATGGAATGGCGATGGCTCGTGCCGGACTGTATCATTCGGATGTCAAAAAGGCACGCGATGCCTTGCTCGCGCAGGGGCGTCACCCTTCGGTTGACGCAGTGCGTGTTGCGTTGGGCAACACGGGCTCCAAAACCACTATCCACAAATATCTGAAAGAACTGGAAGCGGAGGAGGGGAGCATCGATGGTCGCAAAGTGTCGATCAGCGATGCGCTGCAGGATATCGTGACGCGACTGGCAGCGCGATTGCATGAGGAAGCGAATGAACGGGTGTCAGTGATTGAAGCGGTCAGTCTTCAGAAAGATCAGGAGCATGCGGTAAACTTGGCTGCCTTGCAGCAGGAGCTGGGTTCGTTGGAGGAGCAACTGCGCCAGGCCAGGGAGCGCGTCGAAGAAATAGCGCGAATGCATGTCGTCACCAATGTCCGTCTGCAAGAGGAAGCGATCTCGCGACACATTGCGCAACAGCAGGTGGCTGACCTCCAGGAGCGCTTGGCCGACAACGAGGTGCACCGGCAATCACTGGAAGAAAAGCATACACATGCACGCAACTCCTTAGAACACTACAGGCAATCGGTCAAAGAACAACGTGACCAGGATCTGCGGCGCCATGAGCAACAGCTTCAACAGGTGCAAGCAGAGTTGCGACAACAGCAACATAGCCTTGTACAAAAGCAGGAAGAAGCGACTCGCTTAAATCAGGAAGGTGCGCGGCTGGTTACTGCGCTCTCCCAGGCCGAAAAGTCGCTGTACGATGAGCAGGCAGCAGGGCGCCGATTAGCCGAGCAGGTTGCCACCAGTCAAAGTTCCGCGCACCAAGTCGAAGGGTTGTTGGCTCAGATCGCCAGCAACGAGCGGCTGATAGAGGCACTTGAGGGGCAACTGGTGAATGCGGCAGCGCAAACCGAGGTGCTGTCAAATCAGTCGCGCACGCTGGAGGCTGCATTAGGGACGGCGCAAGCAACGCTGGTTTCACAGCAGGACACTATTCGTGAACTGACCGCCCGCCGCTCGAAAGCAGAGCATCATGGCACCATGTAGCCATCCCGTAAAATCACTTTTCGAAATCCACATAACAATTTGATGCCTTTTCTGCTAGCTAAGGATTTTTTGATGTGAAGCCAAACAATCTCGGTGTCTTTGCATCGATACCAATGACTAAATAGCTCCCACATTTCATATTCTTCCTGTTGGCAATAAATTACTTGCATTTGGAAAAATACTACCTATAGTGTGAATATCTAATAGATATACTAGATATGGGTATCTCTGATTTTCTTTTTAAGGAGAAATGCATGGCAGGTAAAACCACTGGTGGCAAGGTCGCCACTACCGCAGGGCGCACGCTCAGCAACCCGAACGCTTCGGCACTGCAACGTAGCTTGGCAGGTAGCGCACTGGCGCAATCTGGCACCCAAAAAGTGACGGGCAAGGCGATGGAAGCGAAAGCGTCCACGGCGCTTCAGAACGCCACTTCAGCATCTACCACCAGATCGCTCGCTGGCTCGCTGGTATCGCAGTCGGACAAGAAACGCTAACCGAACCTTGACTGACGGAGCTTTGATACAGGTTCGGCCGTCAGTCAAAACAAGGTATTTTCGTTCCTGAAGCTGGCTTTAAAGGCCAGCCTCAGGAAAGTCGAATTTCAAATGACTCTGATCAGAGTATCGACACCAAACACGGTTTCCGTGGCGCAGAATCATCGAATGCAACTGCATACTGAATGATGAAGTTCAGGCAACAACTTATATGCTACCGAAGGCAGACCTGGCTGCTTGCGGATCAGCCGTTGCTGTGCGCGACACCGGGACTACACGCGTACGACCTAGGCTCGTGTGACTATTCGTGAGATTTCGCTGATTTTGGTCAATCATAATAGCTGGCAGGAAATTTTTTACTGTGGGTGTGTTTGTCCAGCATTGCCTGACATGGTTTGCATCGATTTCGAGGAGACGCCGTGCAGGTCGTACGATTAAAGATAGAGAATTTCCGCGGCATCCGGTCCGCTGAACTCCTGTTTGACGGGCATACCTTGCTGGTAGCCACGAACAATGCTGGTAAAAGCACGATATGCGAAGCACTCGAACTGGTCCTTGGACCGGACCGTCTGAACCGGGTGTCGGCTATCGACGAATTTGACTTCTATAACGCCCACTACCTCACCCCAGTTGCAGTTGAAGGTGCGCCACCGATCCTGACGCAGCTGCGCGTAGAAGTGATCCTGATCGAACCGGGTGACGAAGTGTTGATGAAGTGTGGCGGGCACATCGAATACTGGCATACCGTGGAAAAGCGCCTGCTGGTAAATGGCGAAGCAGCGATCAATCATGCCCCGCTTGTCGTACCTTGCCTACGGATGGAAACACGGGGCACGTATGATATCGAAGAAGATGAATTCATTGCGCGGACCTACTTCTCGCATAGCCCGGATGCGGAAGAGGGTGAATTGAAGGGCGTGCCACGCCCGATCAAGCGACTATTCGGGTTTCTGTACCTGCGCGCGCTGCGAACCGGAAGCCGCGCATTAAGTTTGGAGCGCGGCAGCCTGCTGGATGTCATTTTGCGGGCCAAGGGTATCCGTACATCACTTTGGGAAAAATCGATCCAGCGTTTGCGCGCGCTGGATCTGGAAGATGACGCGGCGGAAATTACGCCAGTACTCCGGGAGATAGAGGAGCGCCTGTCGCGCTATATCCCGATGGGCGCCAACGGGCATGCCACGAAATTGCACGTTTCGGAACTGACGCGCGATCACTTGCGCAAGACCATGGCATTTTTCCTGGCATTAACACCGGATCAGGAGCATGTGCCGTTCGCCCACGCGGGAACCGGCACGCTGAATACCTTGGTGTTGGCTTTACTTACCATCATCGCGGAGATGAAACCGGAGTCGGTGATTTTCGCGATGGAGGAACCGGAAATCGCTGTGCCACCGCACACGCAGCGCCGTATCACGCATTATCTATTGGAAAAGACAACGCAGGCGTTCGTCACATCGCATTCGCCGTTCGTCATCGAACGGTTCGAACCCAGCAACACCCTGATTCTTAGCCGAGACAACGGTGTCGTCACGGCTCGAAAAGTATCGGAAGCAAGCGGCCTGTCAGACAAAGAGTTCAAGCAGTATGCCCGTTGGGGCTTATGCGAATGCATGCTGGGCAAAGCAGCCATCGTATTGGAAGGCCTGACGGAATTCCATGCTTTACCGGTCGCCGCGCGACGTATTGAGGAATGTGGTCTCGGATTCATGCCGCTGGACATTTCAGGAGCCACGTTCTTTTACGCCTATGGTGAATCAAACGTACCTAAGTTTGGCAAGTTCTTCAAGACTTTGGGGTTAAAGACCTTCGCCTTTTACGATCTGGTGGCGAATCGACAGCAAGCTCAGAAGGACGCATTTGCGGCTCACTATGACATCAACACGGAGCATACGCACCGCGGCTTCGAGGATTTGATTGCCCAAGAAATGCCGGCCGATCGCCTGTGGATGTTCCTTACCGCGCTGCGCGATGGAGAAGGGGCACATATCGGCATTCCGTTCGAACGCCCCGATGAGGGAGGGATACGCACGCTGGCACGCAGCGCGCTGAAAAGTAGCAAAGGCGCTGGCTGGGCCGCACGGCTATTTGATGAATGCGAATACAAAGAGTTGCCTGTTTCTGTTATGACTTTCTTGTACCAGGTATATGCTGCGATGATCGAGCAGCCGCCGGCCGGCGACGGCGCAGGTAGACAGCCTATTGATAGTGCCGGCGGGGAGCAGTAAGCATGATGGACGCCGAGCCTGTCGATCCACGCAACCTAATTCTGGCGTGTACTGGACACGCAATGGTACTTGGTGGCCCGGGCAGCGGCAAGACAACGCTAGCCTTGAACAAAGCCCTGAAGCGAATTCGGGAAGGCCTGGTGCCGGGGCAGTCTATCTTGTTTCTCAGTTTTTCTCGAGCGGCTGTGGCCCGTGTTCTGGATGCCGCGAATCTGATGGTGTCTAAATCTGACCTTGCGGCCTTGTCTGTCCAGACGTTCCATTCGTTCTTCTGGAGTCAGCTGAAGGTTCATGGTTATCTTTTGGGTGCCCCAAAGAAGCTTTCCATCCTGCTGCCGCAAGACGAAAAGGCTATCAACGGCGGCATTAACAAGGATGACGCTGAGTGGGGCGGCTGGACCCAGGAGCGTGAGCGATTGTTTCGGGAAGAGGGCAGGGTCGCTTTCGATCTGTTCGCGCCGAATACCGCAATACTTCTTGGCGCCAGTTCAAATGTCAGGACGCAGGTCGCGATGACCTATCCCCTGGTAATCGTAGACGAGGCGCAAGACACTGGCGACGATGCTTGGCGCTGCATCGAATTACTCGCTTCACATACTCAAGTCGTTTGCTTGGCGGATCTGGAACAGCAGATATTCGACTTCCTTCCCGGCGTAGGACCAGAGCGGATTCGCAGCATTCGTCACGCGCTGCAGCCATTGGAGGCAGACCTAGGCAATGACAATCATCGTAGTCCCGGAACCCAAATCCTAGCCCTTGGAAATGATCTTCTGGCTGGAGCAGTCAAACCCGGCGCCTATTCCGGCGTGACGTCGATGTCGTATGGGGTTGGCAAGCAAGCTCCGAATTGGAATCATCTGCTGCGCCGCGCGCTGAGCAATCTGTTTCTCAATATGCGGGCGGATGGCAAGGGGCCCATTAGTACCGTGGCATTACTTACAATGAGCAAGAGTGGTGCGCTAAAGGTGTCGAACGCGCTCAATGGCTTGGGAAGTAATCCGGGTAAAGTCGTGCGGCACAAGTTGTTGTTCGACGAGGCAGAAGCGCTACTGAGCGGGCGGTTGGCAGCTTTTCTACTGGAACCGAAGCTGGAAGATGTAGAGGCGCTTGATATTGCGACCTGCATGGAACTAATTGCCGCAGCGAGAAGATCCACCGGCGGCGCGAAGGTGGCCGTCGACAAATTGCTGCAGCAAGCCGCTACGATCCGAGCCGGTAAAGCGGTGAACATTAAACTGGTTGCCGCATTGCGCGATATCCTAGGGCAATTACGAAGCAATGGATTGACGGGTGACCCGCAGGCAGACTGGCTGCAGGTAAAGCGACACTTGCGCTCTAGCGGTCGAGATGAGTTGACACGGTGTGCATCGCAACTTGATTATCTTGTCGCTTTTAGACGTGGCCAGCGCATCTCGGCGGCTTTGTCTGACGAGTGGTTACGGGCTGGTGCGTACACGCGGGCCCGTGTTGCGCTGGATGCGGCATTGGCGCAGGAACAGTTACTCGACGGCATATCCGAGCCGCCAGGTATTCAAGTAATGAACGTACATAAAGCCAAGGGCAAACAATTTGATGGCGTGGTGTTCATTCGCGAGATACGCCAGGCCGACGACGGACCCGCGTCGTCTTTCCTCTGGCGGGGCGATACAGCCCCCTACGTGCAAAGCCGTCGCTTAGTTAGAGTTGGCATCACCCGCGCAAGCAGGCGCTTGCTGATTCTGTCGCCCGTATGGCCAGCATGCCGGCTCCATCAATGGGAAAAGCTGTGATGGCTCAGCGTTTAGCGTGTGGTTGGCCATTACCGGTTAAAGAGGGCACAACGCGCCGCCGCCCCTTTATCGACCAATGGCGGTGCCCAGCGCTGCATTCGAAAAGTGGATGCTTGAGGGACGTAGTGTGCCTGAAAGTGGGTTGAAACCTGAGGCAGGTTGGCTGACATAACGTTTATAGCCAGAGATTGCTGCGCACACTACCTACTTGTCGGGTCAATTGGGCAACGCGCGCCCAAATGTGCGCCGGTGGAACCGCTTCCAGATGCGCGGTTTCCTCGATCGCCATCACCACCACCTGCAGGGGAGTTTCGTCCAGGAAGTGCAGTAACTGCGATTGATGGTTGGTCGGCACCTGTCCGGTAGCCAGGGCCTGCCGCAGCTGCTCGCTGGTCAGCTCGCCCTTGTAGCTGACACTCGCGTTTTTTGCCGCCATCCATAAACCGCGTTTTTTCTCCCTGGCCTGGATCGTCGGCGGGGTAAAACTGAGTCCGAGTATCCCCAGCAGTTTCACCACGCGTCCAAAACTTAAGTCGGCAATGGTTCCAGCCTCCAGTTGCTGCACCGTCTGGCGCGACAGACCAGCCAACCGCGCCAGGCGTAGCTGCGTCAACCCAAGAGCTAAGCGACGGACGCGGACTGCTTTGCCGACTTCGTAGAGGTTCATGAGTTGCCGTTTTTGTAGTGTACAAAATATTTTATATCTATTTTGGTGGCAAGCGGAATGCGTTTTAGGCCGATGTGATCTGTGTGGGCTAGCAGACCATCGACAGGTGCCTGTCTCCGACAGATAGGCAAAAAAGAGACTCGGCACAGGTCGAGTCTCTTTATAGATGTGGGTTAATACTGCTCTCTGTTAAGCAAAGGAGGGCGCCTCAGGTACGTCCTAATTGTCATGGCTTAGTCCTCCTCTGACTCGAGATCCTCGAAGAAGTTAGGCCCGACGTTAAAAGTTAGAGTACCGTGCTTCGCCTGGATCAGCTGCACGACCGACTCTGGGTCGGCATTGGCGAAGTCGATGACGTAACCATAAAAGCCCTCGCCACTATTGCCCGTGTCGTCCCAAGTTTCGTAGTTGCTGAGATGCACCAGCAGTGCAGGGTCTATCTTGAGCAACTCGCCAAACGCTTCAGCGCGCGAACGCAGCGGGCCACGTGGCTGATCGTCTGCCCAGCTGTCATCAGGTTCCGCAGACAGAATCCTTACCGTGACATCAGAAATCATCCGGCGGCCGATACGGTCCATGCTCAATTCCGCAACGACGTCTACCTTGTTGCCGTAGTACGGGCGCTCCTCATCCGGAATCATGGACAGATGGCCAGCGATCTCGACTTCAAACCTTTCGCCGATCTCAGGCAATAAGTTGAACGAGAAATCAAATGGCATGTAAATCTCCGACACGCCATTGGTATTCATATCAGCTGTGTGATTCGACACATTGTCGTCGTTGAGCACCACCTGCTGAACCGTGTCGTGAATCTCATTGAAAAAAGCGTCATCCGAATCGTATATGCGGGCGCCACGTGGTTGGGTGGCAAACGCTACCGCTATCAAGTCGACAAGGGCTGCATCATCGAAGTCCAGCTCCAGCTCGTCGCTACGCATTCGTAGGAACGTCACGTCCAAAATTAGATGGCAGTTTGATGCAATCTGCTCAGGCTCGCGTCGTGCTGTCAAGTGGTGCTGGTATCCTGCCAGGCTACCGTAGCCGAAGGCAGCAGCAAGAAGTTGTTGAGCGTGGCCCAGTTTGATGGCTTTGCCTCGGATTTGCGAGGCGACACGAATGGAATAGGCTAAAGCGCCAAAATTGGTAATCATGTGTGTTCTCCAGAATATCTGACATGGAACAACCAGCGCTTCGTTTTGTTCCATGCCGCGAAGACGCACATGGATCAAAAGATGTATGTAGTACGGTGACTGAAATTCCGTCTTTTTTGAGCCGCTGGACTCAGGCGGACGCCTTAATCAATATTATCCCAGATGCTGCCCTGATAGCAAGCGGTTCGCAAAAATGGACGGGTAACAGGGCGCTCATACAGATTTTTTTGGAGTGGAATCCTCAGAAGAGCAAGGATGCGTTCAGTTTCTCTACGTCCGGCAGAGGCGACCATGAACGTCGGGAATAGTATGAAAGTACCCATTGATCTGGAAATATCGTAGAAGACCGTTTTGATCCATGTGCGTCTTCGCGGCATGGAACAAAACGAAGCGCTGGTTGTTCCATTACGGGTGAAGTGGATCGGATTTCAGTGCAAATCAACACTGGTGCTTACGTAATCATTCGGACGAGACGTAAAGATCGCAGAATGTCGATTCGTCGAGACACTGTGCGACAGCAAGTTGATCTTTTTCATCCTTAGATATTCACGACAGCAAGTTGATCTTTTTCGGCCTGAAACCCCAAAGTACCTAGAATGCTGTCGCGGGAGTACTCATAATGCTGTCGGCGTACTCTAGACTTTTTCTAGGAAGATGGTGTATCTCTTTGATTCTGCACTACTTTAGCCATTTGACATAATATAAATTATGCGAAGTTATGGACGAATTCGTCAAATGCCCCTTTTTGCAACTTGTACAATCGCAAATGCGATTTTAGCCCTTTGCGCATCCCCTGGCGCCGGGACTTTTTCCCCATGGTTTCGCGCAGTCCCTTTGCGCTTCGATACGCTGGCCAGTTCCAGGCTGGCGCGCAGGATTCCTGGCGTTTGCTGCCGCGCGCTTCGCACCCGTCTACCGGTGCAATGCCGCCGGTTCTGTCTGCGCGCTGGCCTGCCAGGTTGCAGCGCTGGTTTGCGTCGTGCCTGGCCGCAGGTCTGGCGTGTTTGTGTGGCCGCGCAACTTCGGCCGCGATCTGCCACGGCTGCCGTGCGCCAGCGTATTCGGATGGCGCCGTGGCCAGACTGTCCATGTGGATCATGTCGATGGACTCGGCCAGGCATGGCACGGCGGATGCGGTGCGTCGACGGCACAGCGCAATGTTTGCGGCTCCAGCAGAATCTGCGTGCCGCTACTTGCTCGTGTAAGATTGCCCGCCTTATCTCTCTGCCGGGCATGCCTTGACTTCTTCGATGACTTTCGCAACTAAACATAACAATGAAATCAAGGGTTTATAGGTAATTATGAAGGTAAAGTCTCAATGTATTTACGTGGCGTGGGCACGTCGGATCTTGCTGTCGTCCTGCCAACTTTCACGCTGTCTGCTGCGCGTGGGCGCCGCGCTGGCTGTCACGGCAGCTTTGTCCGCCTGTGCCAGCAAGCCCGGTCCATGGCCTGCGCGCGCCCTGCCTGCATCGGCTGCCGTGACGGTCGACGCCGCGCAATTGCTGTCCAGGAAACAGCTGGTGGACTGGCAATACGACCTCGACGAGCGCAACTTGCGCGCCACGGGATCGCCCCGGCATGAAGCCTATATCGACGCGCTGCATGAACGTCTGCTGCGCGCCGGTGTCAAACAACTGCGCTTTGAACCGGTGAACTTGCGGCAATGGTCGGTGGAGGCGGAACACTGGGGCCTGGAAGTGCTCGATGGCGAGCGGCCCGGCGTGCTGCCTTCGGCTGGCTACATTCCGTATTCGGGCGTCACGCCGCCGTCCGGCATTGCGGGACGCATCGTCTACCTGGCGCCAGATAGCAAGCCGGATGCCAGCCTGGCGGGCAAGCTGGTGCTCGTCGAGATGCCCAAAGCGGCGTGGACGGGCCAGGTTTTCCACCAGGCGGCCATGCACGTCCACGACCCGGACCACGCCATGGAAGCGGACACGCCGTATGCGCGTCCGTTCCAGATGCTGGGGCCGTTCATTTCGCTGCTGGACAGCCTGCAGGCGGCCGGCGCGGCGGGCGTGATCGTGATTCTGGATACGCCTTCCTTGTCGGCGGACGGTCTGTATGCGCCGTGCGACGGCGTGGTGCGCCAGCTGCCAGGCGTGTTTATCGACCGTGGCCGTGGCCAGCGCCTGCGCGAACGCGTGCTGGCGGGCACGGCGCCTGTATTGCGGCTGACCATGGCGGCCACCGTGCGGCAGGTGCAGACGCGCAATTTGATCGGCATCATCCCCGGCAAGTCCGAGGAATTGATGGTACTCAACAGCTATACGGATGGCACGAACGGGCTGGAAACCAATGGGCCGAACGCCATCGTCGGCATCGCCCAGTACCTGACGCGCCTGCCGCAGGACAGCTTGCCGCGCAGCGTCATGCTGCTGCTGACGGGCGGTCATCTCGCGGGCGGCGCGGGCATCGGGCAGTTCATGGACCGGCACAAGGACGACGGCTTGACGCAGCGCATGGCCGCGATGCTCACCATCGGGCAACTGGGGGCGATGGAAGTGCTGCCCGACAGCGACGGCTACCTGCATCTCACGGGCAGGTCCGAACCGGCCGTCCTGTTTTCGCCGCGCACACCGGCCCTGATGGCCGCAGCATCCGCCATGCTCAGGCACGCCAATGTGGCACCCGCGTTCGTGCTGCCGCCTGCCAATGCCGGCGGCGATGGCAGTGCGAAGGGTGCCGCCTGGCCCGATGCAGGCCGGACGTTGCGGGCTGCGCAAGGCATACCTATGATGAGTTACGTCAAGGCGCCGACCTACCAGTTCAGCTATGGCATCGGCACGGTGACCCAGACGGATTACCGGCTGATGCAGCGCGAAACCGTGGCCTTGACGCAGATGCTGCTGGACCTGTCGCGCGTGCCGTATGCCGATTTGCGCAAGGAAACAGCGCCGTAGCCGCCGCAAGAGCTTGCCCGGCGTCCGCCTCCCTTCCCCGCCCTGCTCCCGGCGCTCTTGCGTACACCATACCAGCGCACTCGGAAACAGGCACTGGTATGGCCCGCATCGCCCATCCTCTGGGGAAACACTTCGACTGGTATTGTGATCTTGCGCAAAGAATAAAACCAGTTGACTACCACTTGCAATGCTTGCACTCTGAAAAATCGGACGGTGATAAACCGGCTCGGCCATGAAAAAAAACACAAGGAGATGCAATGAACCGGACAGTCATGAATACCCTCATCCTTACCCTCTTCGGCGGCAGCCTGGCCGCTTGCGGCGGCGGCAGCGGCGACGGATCCAGCGGGGGCGCGAGCCAGCTGCTGGCCGGCGCCGCCGAAGCGGTGGCATGCTACACGCCATGGAACAGCGGCACCGCCTACAATGGCGGCGGCAAGGCCAGTTATAACAACGTCAATTACACGGCCAACTGGTGGACGCAAGGCAATAACCCATCGACCAGTAGCGGCGCCGCCGGCAGCGGCCAGCCATGGACGGTGGTGGGAGACTGCGGCACACCGACACCGACTCCCACCCCCACCCCAACGCCTACGCCAACTCCCAC